>JBIKTK010000241.1:0-3257 GCA_044348125.1 Flavobacteriales bacterium
GCTGGGGCGGGTGTGGGGGTCGGGGGGGCGTGGAGTGTGGGGCGGATCGGGCGTCGGCAAGAAGCAGCGCACGAGGGAGCGACGAGAGCCGAGGAGGCGACGAGAGCCGAGGAGGCGAGGCGAGCCGAGGGAGCGACGAGAGCCGAGGAGGCGACGCGAGCCGAGGTGCCTCCGACCCCGGCCGGTGGGCGCCCCGGTTGGTTCCGCCGGGTGGCCCCCGTGGCCGGTCCCATGTGGGTGAGCGGTGTCGCCTTTCTCGCCATGTCCAGCACGGATACCCTGTTGCTGGAGGCCTGGATGGGCGATGCGGAAGTGGGGGTGTACCGGCTGGCCTTGCGGCTGGCGGCGTTCATCACCTTCACGCAGTTTGCGATCAATGCCATGGCCACGCCCATGTTCCGCGCCTTGCACGTGCAGCAGGATCGTCCCGCGCTGCAACGCCTTTTAGGCCAAATCGCCCGCACAAATCTCCTCCTCAGCACGCCCATTCTCCTCCTCCTGCTCTTCTTCCCGGACGCGGTACTGGGTTGGTTCGGCGAGGAGTTCGGCGGGGGGGACGCCCGGGCACTGCTGGCCATCCTGGGGGTGGCAGGGTGGGTGAATGCAAACTGTGGGCCTGTGCTCAACCTGCTCAACATGACGGGTTGGGAAAGGGTGGTGAATCGGGTAATTTTGGCCTCAGCGGTTCTAAATTTGTTGCTCAACCTTTGGTGGATTCCGCTGTGGGGTCTGCAGGGCGCTGCTTGGGCGACGGCTGTTTCGACGGTTTTTTGGAACGGGATTTCGGTGTGGTTGATCAGCAAAAAACTCGGAGTGTGGACGATTCTCGGGATGGCGGGACGGGGCCGTTGAGCCGTGTCAATTTCTTGGTCATCGGTGCGGCGAAATGCGGCACAACCACGGTGTATGACCGGTTGGCGCGGCGGCCTGATGTGTACTTGACGCCGGTGAAGGAGCCGAATCATTACGCGCGCTCGATCGATGTGGCGGGGTTTTCCGCGGCGTTTCGGGCGAATCTCCACGACGATTGGGATCGGTATTTTGAGCAGCGGCCGCTGGGGGAACGCCAGATCGGGTTCATCCAGGACGCGGCGCAGTACGCGGCGCTGTACGGCGGGGTGGGGCCGGAGCACCGGTTGGTCGGGGAGTGCAGCACGTCGTACCTCTGGGACCCGTTGGCGCCGGCCGCGGTGCATGCGGCGCACCCGGGAGCCCGGGTGGTGGTGGTGCTGCGCCACCCGGTGGAGCGTCTGTTCTCCCATTATCTCATGGCGCGGAAGTATGGTTTCACGCAGTTGCCGTTGTTGGAGGCGGTGGCGCAGGATGGGGCGCACCCGAATCCGGGCTGGGGCAGGAGCGAACTGTTCGAGGAACTGGGGCACTACGCGCCCCAGCTCCAGCGGTGGCTCGCTTTTTTTCCGCTGGGCCAGGGTCCCGGGAGGCTCCAGGTGTTGCTCTCGGAGGACCTTCGGGATGGGCGCCGGTGGGACGACTTCGTGGCGGGCCTGGGCCTGGCTCCCGGGGCAGGCCCCACGGGGGAAATCGGCGGGCGTGGAGCCGACGCGAACCGGGCGGGTTTGGCCCGTTTCGAACGGCTCAACCATTGGATGACGCGCCGCGGCCTCAAACGCCCGCTCGGAAACCTGGTCCCCCCCACGCTCAAGGACCGCCTGCTCCGTTGGTACTACACCGACCGCGGCCTGCCGGGCCTCACCCCCGAGGAGCGCGCCGCCCTGCTTCCCCGGTACGCCGAGGACACCCGCTGGATCGCCGAATGCACCGGCCGCGATTTGAGCCACTGGTTGCGTTAGGATTTCCGGAACTATCTCCTATATTTGCGGCCCCTTCCGGGGGACTTTGTTTTCTCGGGGCGTAGCGTAGCCCGGTATCGCGCCTGCTTTGGGAGCAGGAGGCCGCAGGTTCGAATCCTGCCGCCCCGACTTCAACCGTCCAGCCCTTTGTGGGTTGGGCGGTTTTTTGTTTGCGATTTGGCCTAACTTCCGGCCATGCAATGGATTGCGCCATCCGTCTTTCGGAAACTTCGGGTTTGTTGGGCCGCTTCGCTGCGGACCGCACTGCCCGCACTGCCCGCGCTGGCCATGCTGGCCGCGCTGACCGCACCCGCGCCGCTCGCAGGCCAAACCACAAGCGACTGCGCCGGCGCCGTCCTGCTCTGTGGCGATTACTTCAGCGAGGAGAGCAGTTCCTTCTCCACAGGCGTGGTAGCGGATTACACGGGCGCCTGCAACGGGGGGTTGGAGTATCCGAGTGTTTGGTACCAGTTCACGGTGCAGAATGCGGGGATGCTGCAGTTTGTGTTGTCGCCCAATGTTTGGGCTGACGACTACGATTGGGCGCTTTTCGACATCACGCAGGGGGGGTGTGCCGGACTGGGGTCGTTCCTTTCCCCCGAGGTGGGTTGCAACTCGTACGGTGCGGTGGCGGGGAGCGGACCGACGGGCATCTCAACGGAACTGGGTGGCACGGGGATCTCGAATGGCCCGGGAGACATCAACGGGCCGGCGTTCAATGCGGACTTGCCGGTGGTCGCGGGTTCGACGTACGCGCTGGTGGTGATGAACTGGACGCAGAGTCCCAATGGTTACACGCTGGATTTCGGGGGTTCTTCGGCGAGCATTTACGACGGGGAGGCGCCCGGCTTGTCGGATGTGCAGGTGGACTGTGGGTTGACTTCGTTCACGGTGGTGTTCACGGAGCCGGTGGTGTGGGGAACGTTGTCGGTGGGGGACTTTGCGCTGGTGGAGGCAGGGGGGTGGGAGGGTGTGTTTTCGGAGGTGACGCCGGTGGGGCTGGTGGATGGGTTGGTTCAGGAGGTGGTGCTGTCCCTGCCGGGTGGGGTGCCTCAATCGGGCAACTACGTGCTGTCGTTCACGGAGGGTTCGGGGCCTGCGGGCGGGGTGGAGGATCCGTGTGGCAACCTGGGGGCTGGGATGTTCCCGTTGTTTTTGCAAGTGCTGTCACCACCGGTGGGGTGGGGCCTCTTGGAGGTTCCGCGGTGTGAGGGAGAGGATGTGGTGTTGGGGGCGGATGGGGGAGGGCCCCAGCCGGAAGGAACGGTCTACCTGTATGGATGGACTTGGACGGGGCCGGATGGGGTTCCTGTCGTGCTCGGGGAGGGTGCGGTGTGGGCGGCGGATGGGGACGGGTTGTACGAGGTGTCCGTGACCACGGACCCGCCGTGTTTCTCGGCCTCCGGATCTTATTCGGTCGCGACGGAGACCTGCCAGCTCCTCATT
>JBIKTK010000240.1:0-3257 GCA_044348125.1 Flavobacteriales bacterium
CGGGATGGGCGACATCGACTCGATGCCTCCAGCGACCACCACATCCGCCAGCCCCGCATGGATCTTCGCCGAGGCGATTGCGATCGCCTCCAACCCCGACGCACAGTATCGGTTCACCGTCATCCCCGGCACCCGGTCCGTGTCCAGCCCCATGAGGCTGACCATTCGGCCCAGGTTGAGCCCTTGCTCCGCCTCCGGTGTGGCATTGCCTATGATGACATCGTCAATCCGCGCCGCGTCCAACTGCGGAAAATCGAGCATGAGCCGGCGGAGCACCTGCTCCCCCAAGTCGTCCGGACGCAGGTTGCGAAACCCTCCCCGTCCACTCCGGGCCACGGCGCTGCGGTAACCCCCAATGATGTATGCCTTCATGATGAATCAGTTGCGAAGGATTTTGCCTTGTTGAATGAGTGACTGCATGCGCTCGAGCGTCTTGCGCTCCATGCACAGTTCTACGAATGCCCGACGTTCCAGGTCCAGCAGGTACTGCTCGCTGACCCGGGTGCGTTCCGTCAGGTCGCCTCCGCTGAGCACATACCCCAGTTTCTCGCTGATGAGCTGGTCGTGCGAGCTGATGTAGCCTCCGCTTTGCATGCTGTGCGCCCCGACATAGACCAGCCCCAGTCCTTCGTTGCCGGACACCAGCACATCCCGCCGTTCCTGGGGACGAACATAGCCCGCCTCGGCGAGCTCCAGCGCCGCCCGCTTCGCCCGGGCCAGTTGGTCCCGGCGGTTCACCACCACCTCATCCAGCCCGTCTCGCAGGTACCCCAGCGAGAACGCCTCGTGCGCCGAGGTGGACACCTTCGCCTGCCCAATGGTCAGGAACCGTTCCCGGATGCGGTTCGTGCGGATGTCCCCCTCATGGAGTTCGTCGGAGAGCCGCAGCGCGAATTCCTTCGTGCCGCCGCCCGCGGGGATGACCCCGATGCCGAACTCCACCAAGCCCATGTACGTCTCCGCGTGCGCAACCACCTTGTCCGCGTGCAGGCACAATTCACATCCGCCGCCCAAGGCCAAACCATGCGGCGCAGCCACCACCGGCACGCCGCTGTACCGCATGCGCATCATGGTCTTCTGGAACATCCGCACCGCAAAGTCCAGTTGCTCCCATTCTTGCTCCACGGCCAGCATGAAAATCATACCCACATTCGCCCCAGCACTGAACTGGGCACCCTCGTTGGAAACGACCACCCCGCGCCAGCGTTCGGGCTGTGCTTCGGCCAGGTCGATGGCGTGGTTGAGCCCCTCGAGCACCTCTCCACCGATGCTGTTCATCTTCGTGTGGAAGGACACATTCAGGATGCCATCCCCCAGGTCGTGCAACGTGGTTCCGCTGTTCGACCAAACCCGGGCCGAAGCGGGCAACCAGGCCAGCGACAGGCGTCCCGCCTGCCCCGGAATGTCCTCGTAGCGATCGGTCGCTGGGTTCCAGCACTGCCGTACCCCGTTTTCGACCCGGTAGAACGAGGTCGCCCCGAGCGACTCCATCCGCACCACCCAATCGGCCACCGTTCCGCCATGCGCCGCGATGGCCTCCCGGCCGGCCGCCCAACCCAAGGCGTCCCAGGTTTCAAAAGCCCCGAGCTCCCAGCCGAACCCAGCGCGCAGCGCGTCGTCAATGGCGTGCGGCCGGTCGGCGATTTCCGGCACCCGGTGCGTGACGTACGCGAAGACGTCGGCGAAGATCCGCCGGTAGAACGCCCCCGCTGCATCCGTCCCGGCGAACAGGACTTGCATCCTTGCCCCGAGGTCGTCCACCGCCTTCGCCGCCTCGAGCGTGGCAAAGCGCACCTTCTCCTGCGGCCGGTATTCCCCCGAACCCAGGTCCAGGGCCAAGATCTCGCTCGCGCCATCGCCCCCCGTGACCTTCTTGTAGAATCCGGCACCGGATTTGGCCCCCAGCCGCCCGCTGTCCAGCAGTTGCTGCACGAAGGTCGGCACTGCAAACACGTCCCGCCGCTCATCCCCGGGACAGTGTGCCGCCACCCCGTTCGCCACATGGACCAGGGTATCCAGCCCCACCACGTCGCACGTCCGGAACGTGGCACTCTTGGGCCGTCCCATCACCGGGCCGGTGAGCTTGTCCACCTGCTCGACCGTCAGCCCCAGCTCCGCGACAGTGTGAAACAGGGCCTGGATCGCAAAGACTCCGACCCGGTTCGCAATGAACGCCGGCGTATCCTTGCACAGCACGACCTGCTTGCCCAGCACCTTCTCGCCGAACCGCACAAAGAAATCCAGCACCTCGGGAGCCGTCTCAGGCCCCGGAATCACCTCCAGCAGCGGCAGATACCGCGGCGGGTTGAAGAAATGTGTTCCGCAGAAGTGCCGCTGAAAATCCGCCGACCGGCCCGCCGAAAGCTGCGCCATCGGAATGCCGCTCGTGTTCGTCGTCACCAGCGTCCCCGGGCGGCGGTACTGCTCCACCCGCTCAAACAGCTGCTGCTTGATGTCCAGCCTTTCCACCACCACTTCGATGATCCAATCGCATTCCGCGATTTGGGCCAAATCGTCTTCAAAATTGCCCGTCCGCACCCGGTCTGCAAACCGAGGCACGTACAGCGGCGAGGGGTTCGATTTCAGGGCCTCCGCCAGGTGACCGGCGGCAATCCCGTTGCGTGGCCCGCTGGGTGCGGGCAGGTCCAGCAGCAACACGCGGCTGCCGGTTTGGGCCAAATGGCAAGCAATGCGTGACCCCATGACGCCGGAACCGAGGACGGCGACTTGCTGGATGCGGTGGAAAGGAATGGTCATGGTTCGTTCAGTGGTGTTCGGATTCATGTTCCGACGCTGCGTGGTCGCCGCCCGCGTGGTCGCCGCCCGCAGGCGCAACCTGGTCGGCAGGGTAGGAGGCGTCAGGACGGATTTCGGTGTGCCGGATTTCGCCGCCAGAAAGCCCGGCGCGGGTGGCAAAGAACAGGGTGGGCAAGGCGGCCACGGCCACGGCCAAGACCCAGCGGTTTGGCGCCCAGCGCCGCCGAACATGGGCCACCCAAGCGACCAACGCAAGGGCACCCAGGACGTAGGAACTCACCGCGTAACGCTCGGCCACCTCCTCGTGGTGCTCGGCATAGGCCTCCTCCCACCAAACCTGGGATTCGAGGGACTCCTCTGCCTTCTCCCCCGTGAACATGGCCAGCGGCGTGGACAGGGTTCCGACCACCAACACCACCAGGGCGGTCCGCTGGATGGCGTCAGAACGCAGGAGGTAGCCTGCGGCCAGCAGGGCACAGCCCAGGAAGGGCAGCAGGATG
>JBIKTK010000328.1:0-3255 GCA_044348125.1 Flavobacteriales bacterium
CAAGCTGATGGCCACCCCGTCGTATTTAAGCTCCAGCGAAAACGACGGCTCGCGCCCCTCCAACAACCGCACCACCCGCTCCGCCCATTCCCGCACCTCGCCGGCGTCGTAGCTGTTCGTCAGCGACAGCATGGGAAACCGGTGTTCCACCTTTTCGAAACGGTCCGTCAAGTCCCCCCCCACCCGGCGGGTTGGCGAGTTGGAATCCGCCCACTCCGGATGCGCTGCCTCCAACGCCTCCAGCTCATGCATCAACGCATCAAACTCCCGATCGGAAATCGTCGGCTCCGCCAGCACATAATACCGGTGATTGTGGGCGTGAAGGGTTTCCCGGAGCGCGAGAATTCGCTCGCGCACGTCGTCATTTAACATATTTCGAAGGTACATTTCAGACGCATTTCTTCGTTACAGGGAGGATATGCAATGTTCCGATATGAATTCAACGATTCTCGGCCGCCGGAAGACCTCAAACCTCCTGCACGGCGGCGCCGCTTTAAGCCTCTTATGCTTCGCTTGGGGCTGCTCCATTCAACCCATGCAGCGGACCTCCACCGTTTTTGTGCACACCCCGTTGGACAGTGTGCTCATTTCCATCGACGACTACAACGACTACGAAGGATTCCACTATCGCCCCATCGATTTTCAAAACGTCGAGGTCGATCTGGAACATTACCAGCCCTATTATCTTTTCAAGGCCAGCCGCGAGGGCTACTTTGACCAGGTTTTGCCTGTTTTTCCGGAACGATACAACTGGCGCAAGGGAGTGGATTTGGCGGGGGTGGCCGCGGGGGTGGGCATGGCTTCAGCAGCTAAGGAGGCCACCGGGGTGCCTTGGGTCCGGGGGCTGGGAATCGGTGTTTCTGTGGGAGCGGGTTTGGCCTGGCTCCTGCCCAACCGAAGATTGTACACGGAGCGCTACCGCATCCCCGACCTGGTCGCCATGCCTGAAAAGCCCGACTCCGTGCGGGCGATGGTGCTCCACAGCTTGGACCTCAATTTGCCTGCGGAACAGTTTGTCACCCATTCCTTTGAGGATTTTGCGGACTTCAACAACCGGGCGGAGTGGTCGGAGGAATCATCCCCTTCTGGATGGGAGGAAGGGGAGATCGAAACGAATTTCGTGACCTTCGTTCTCAACGAATATCTCTATGAAAAGGGCTACCAAGGGGTAGAGGAGCCGTTGTTTTATGACGAAAAGGTGGTGCCCATTTCCGGCCGGGTGAAGCACATTACGGAGATCCGTGTAGCAGACCAAATCATGTGCTACGCCATTGAATCCCAATGGTGGCGTTCCAACCCATTCGATTTTCCGAGCGATACCGTGACGGTCAACAACCTCAGCGTTTGGGGGCCGGTGGGGGCACCGTTCGAGCCGGATTATGAACTGCTGCGCGAGGGCATTGGAGAAGCCCTCATCCGAGCCGGGCATAATCCCAAAATCCTGCACGCCCCTGAAAAACTAGATGCCTTGGAGGCGAGGTGGCGAGCCGACTGGGACAGCATCTACATCCCTGAAATCCCGATGCCCACCCTGGACAAATTCCAACCCGATGTGCTGGAGTCCGTGGTGACCATCTACGCGGAGAATGGCCATGGAAGCGGATGCATCCTCACTTCGGACGGTTTGATCTTGACCAACTACCACGTGGTTTCCGACACTTCCATGGAACTCAAAGTCCGATTGCATAGCGGGGAGGAATTGCCGCTGGAGGTGGTGCGGTATCACCCCTTTTTCGACTTGGCGTTGATTCGTGTAGCCACCGAGGGGCTCAAACCTTTTCACACGGAGCAGGTCACGCCTGAACAACTGGGCGAGTCCATCTTCGCCATTGGCACCCCTTTCCATACCGAGTTGCCTTCGACCCTCACCCGCGGCATCTTGTCGGGTTTCCGGGAGGATGGTGTGCGCAAGCTGCTGCAGACGGACGTGGGAATCAATCCGGGGAATAGCGGGGGAGCCTTGGTGCAATCGAACGGTTCGCTTATCGGCATCGTCACCGAGAAAATCCACGGGGAGGGCATTGAAGGACTGGGCTTCGCCGTGAACATCGAAGGACTCAAGCGGGCCCTCCATGTGGTCTCCAAGCCCGGACTGGACTCCTGGGAATTTCAATCCCCCGATGCCCCAGAGGTGCCCAAGACCAAGTTGTAAGTCCGGCCCGCAGGATCAGCCCTCTGCCTTGCGCATGAGGAGGATTCGGTCCTTGCCTTGCATGTCCTGCAAGCAACGCACTTCAGACCAAACCTCAGGTGCAGCCCATCCTGCCACCGGTTGCGCTCCATCCACATGGCACTCCATCGCGAGCCAGCCGCCGGGCCGCAACATCTCACCGGCAGCCGCGGTCACCAGTGCCTCGTAGAAAAGCAGCGGCCGGTCATCCGGAACGAAAAGAGCGAGTTCCGGTTCGTGATCGACCACATGTCGATCCATTTCCTCGCGCTCCCTGACCGGGATGTAAGGCGGATTGGACACCACCACATCGAACGGTCCCGGCGGCGGTCCCGATTGCAGAAAATCCCGCTGCATCCAATCGATCTCCAGCCCGTGGAGGAATCCATTTTCACGGGCCAAACCCAGCGCCTCCTCCGACACATCCTGCCCCACCACCCGAGCGGTGGGAAACCGACGAGCCAATGCCAATGCCACACAACCAGAGCCCGTTCCGACGTCCAAGATGCGGGGCGACCAACCCGCCCCTGCGGAAATTTGTACCCGCTCCAACCGCTCCGCCAAGGCGCGGACGAGTTCTTCCGTCTCCGGTCGGGGGATCAGGGCGCGGGGGTCGCAGACGAGTTCCATGCCATCGAATGAGGTTTGGCCTATGACATATTGAACCGGCTCACCCCGGCGAATCCGCTGTGCAAAAACGGCCAACCGGTCCAGTTCTGACTCGCGGAAGGCATACCCGCGGGCCAGCCGATCCAATCGACTCGCTCCCGTCACGGCATCCAGACAAACCCGTGCAATGGCCCTCGCCTCCCTCCGCTCCCAAGCGGACCCCAGCCGGTCCACCAACCAGGAATGCACCACTTGCTCCTCGTTCGTGGGAGGCCAAGGACCAGCGCCGCGTTCAGTCCACATCCCCGCCGTTCCAACCCTGAACCAATGCCTCCGCCGTCGCCACATTGGTCGCCAACGGCACCCCGTGCACATCGCACTGCCTGAGCAACATGTGGATGTCCGGCTCATGGGGATGCATCCCCATCGGATCGCGGAAGAACACCACCGCATGCACCGTCCCCTCCGTGATGCGG
>JBIKTK010000242.1:0-3255 GCA_044348125.1 Flavobacteriales bacterium
GAGTACACCCCAACGGCCGGAACGACACAGCAATTCTGGGACGTCGAGCTCATCATGCCGGAGCGCGTTTCGGGTTGTACGAACCCCGTGGCCGTCAACTACGATGAGGATGCGAATTCAGACGATGGCAGCTGTGTGGTGACGGGCTGTACGGATGCGATGGCGACGAACTACAATCCGGGCGCCAACTTGGATGATGGAACTTGTTTGGTCTACGGATGCATGGACCCGGAGGCGGACAACTTCTTGTCGAATGCCACGGTGGACGACGGCGGTTGCCAGTACTTCGGCTGCACGGATGCGGAGGCCGACAACTTCGACGCCGGCGCGAACGTGGAGGATGGCTCGTGCTTCTACCTCGGTTGCATGGATGCGACGGCGGACAACTACGACGCCACAGCGACGGTGGACGATGGCTCGTGCTTCTACCTCGGTTGTACGAACCCCATTGCCACGAACTACGATGCCACCGCGACGGTGGACGATGGCTCTTGCATCATCCCCGGTTGCACCATTGAAGAGGCGGTGAACTTCGATCCAGTAGCGACGGTAGATGACGGAAGCTGTGTGGTTTACGGCTGTTCGTATGACGCGGCGGAGAACTACAATCCCTACGCCACCATCGACGATGGATCGTGCTTGTTCCCGACCCAGGGTTGCATGGACTTGACCGCTTGGAACTACGACAGCGACGCGCAATTGGACAACGGAACGTGCTTGTATGGAGGCTGCACGTATCCCGATGCAGTGAACTACAGCCCGGCGGCCACGGTGGACGACAACACGTGTTTCTACGCGGGATGTACGGACCCAGCGGCGGTGAACTTCGACCTGGTGTTCACGGACGACGACGGCAGCTGCCTGTATGTGGGTTGTATGGATCCGGAGGGATTGGACTTCGACCCGGATGCGAACTTCCCAGGTGGATGCGATTATCCGAGCAACTGCCCGGGTGACATCGACGGAACGGGTTTTGTCGATGTACAAGACTTGTTGACGTTCTTCCAGTACTACGGTTCTTCTTGCCCCGACTGATCGGGGGCCCCGAACGCAGACGATTCACGGCTTCATGGCCGCAGGTGAACCGGAGGCTTCGCAGGAAGTACGGGAATCCCTTCAATTCAAAGGAGGGGCCGCCGAGGGGCGGCCCCTTTTTTTGTGGGGTGGGGCCAGGGAGGGGAGGGGGGCGGTCGGGCCGCCGGGTGTACCTTCGCGAGGAGTCGGGCGAAGCCCGGTGATGGACCACCATGGAAACCTGCGAACCCGGGAACTGGCTGTATGGGGAGGGAGCGCCGCTCGTCTTGGACACGCGGTCGCCCGGGGAGTTTGCCGCGGGCCACATTCCCGGGGCGGTTTCGTTTCCCTTGCTGGATGACGAGGAGCGGGCCCTGGTGGGGACGGTGTACAAAGAGAAGGGCCGAGAGCAGGCCGTGGAGCAGGGACTGGGCCTCGTGGCGCCCCGGATGGAACAGTGGGTCCGGGAAGCCCGGGCGCTGTGGACCCCGCGTGCGGCAGCCGGTCCCATCGTCGTCCAGTGCTGGCGCGGGGGCATGCGCTCCGGCTCCATGGCTTGGCTGCTGGACACGGCGGGCCTGCCCGTCCGCAAGTTCGAGGGCGGCTACAAGGCTTATCGGCGCTGGGTTTTGGAAGGTTTGGCCCAACCGCGGGACTACCGCGTGCTGGGCGGCATGACGGGCGTCGGCAAGTCCCAGTTGCTCACCGCCATCGGCGAGGCTGCAGGCCAAACCCTCGACCTCGAAGGGCTGGCCGGGCACCTGGGCTCCGCCTTCGGCAACCTGGAGCGCCATCCCCAACCGACGTCGGAGCAGTTCGCCAACGAATGCCACCGGGTGCTGTCGGTGTTGCGCCCGGACCAGCCGGTCTGGATGGAGAACGAAAGCCGAACCATCGGCAAGGTGCACCTGCCGGAAGAACTGTTCCACCGGCTGGTCCAAGCGCCGATGTGGGTCATCGAGCGCAGCCGGGCCGAGCGGCTCGACCACATCTGCGCGGTCTACGGCGCTGCGGACCCAGAACGGCTGGCGGCGGCGTTCTTGCGCATCCGTCCCAAGCTGGGGGGGGAGGCGACGGACGCGGCCCTCTCGGCGCTGGCCGCGGGGGACATCCGGACGGCGGCCGACCTGGGCCTGACCTACTACGACGCGCTCTATGCCCATTCCCGGCGCAAGCGACCACGGCCGGTGGCTGGAACCTTCGATTGGACGGGTCTTGCTCCCGCCGCCGCCGCCCAACACCTTCTCAACGCATCTTCTTGATCATTCGACAATGGAAACCCTGGACCCCATCCGCCTCACCCAATTCTCCCACGGCGCCGGCTGCGGCTGCAAGCTGTCCCCGGCGGTGCTGCACGACATCCTCTCGCGGGTCGACCGCAGCGAGTCGTTTCCGCGCTTGATCATCGGCAACGAAACCCGGGACGACGCGGCGGTCATGGACCTCGGGGACGGAACGGGCATCATCTCGACCACCGATTTCTTCATGCCCATCGTGGACGATGCCCGGACCTTCGGCCGCATCGCAGCGGCGAATGCGATCAGCGACATCTACGCCATGGGGGGCACGCCGCTGATGGCCATCGCGATCTTGGGCTGGCCATTGGGCAAGATTCCGGAATCGGTGGCGGGGGAGGTCATCGATGGGGGTCGCAGCATTTGTTCTGAGGCGGGCATCCCTTTGGCGGGTGGGCACAGCATCGACAGCCCTGAGCCTATTTTTGGTTTGGCCGTGACGGGCCGCGTGCGGCTCGACCGGCTCAAAGCAAACGCAGCGGGAAAGGCGGGGGACCTCCTGTACCTGACCAAGCCCCTGGGGGTCGGCATCCTCTCCACCGCCCAGAAGCGCGGTGTGGTTCGACCGGAGGACCTCGCGCTGGCGGTGGCTTCGATGCAGCAGCTCAACGTGGCCGGTGAACCCCTCGCGGCCTTGACCGGGGTGCATGCTTTGACCGATGTGACGGGCTTCGGGCTGCTGGGACACCTGCTGGAAATGTGCGACGGCGCGGGCCTCGAAGCCCACCTCGACCCCGCGGCCATCCCCTGGCTCGCGGGGGACCGACTCCGTGCCTACCACGCGGACGGCTGCGTCCCCGGTGGTGCCAAGCGCAACTGGGACAGCTACGGACGCCGATGCCAAGCCATCGAGGGCTTCACCCGCGACCTCCTCTGCGATCCCCAAACATCCGGAGGCCTGCTGGTCGCAGTCGCCCCGGACCACGCCCCTGCAGTCGAAGCCCTG
>JBIKTK010000243.1:0-3250 GCA_044348125.1 Flavobacteriales bacterium
GGGGGGGGGGTGGGGGGGGGTGGGGGCGGCGGGGAGCTTGCCCGTGTTGTTTGCGCGCAGGGTGTACTTCTTGGGCATTGGAGGCATCGGCATGAGCGCCATCGCCCGCTACCTGCACCACCGGGGCTGCGAGGTGGCAGGGTACGACAAGACCCCCAGCCCCTTGATCGACGACCTGGTGGCCGAAGGAATGGCCGTGACCTTCGATGAGCGGGTGGATGCGCTCCCGGCTTGGGATTGGCGGAGTCCGGAGGTGGCGGTGGTTTGGACCCCGGCCATTCCGGCGGACATGGGGCAACGGGTTTGGCTTGAGCAAGCCGGCATCCGCTGCTGGAAGCGGAGCGAGGTGCTGGGGATGATCACCCGGAACCGGCCGACGCTGGCCGTGGCGGGGACGCACGGGAAGACCACCACCTCCTCGCTGCTCGCCCACCTGCTGGAGGGGATGCCGGGCGGGTGCGACGCGTTTCTGGGGGGCATCGCGGCTGCACACCGCAGCAACCTCTACCTCGGCGATGCCCCGCGCTGGACCGTGGTGGAGGCGGACGAATTCGACCGGAGCTTCCTGCAGTTGACGCCCACCCATGCCGCCATCACGAGCGTGGATCCAGACCACCTGGACATCTACGGCGATGCCGGGTCCTTCGTCGCTGGATTTCAGGCGTTTGCAGGCCAAACCCAGCAAAAACTCCTGGTCCACGCGCGGGTTCCCGGCACGTGGCGCGGCGAACGGTACGGCGTGGATCCGGGCGAGGGAGCGGGGCTGCGACACGCGGCCATCCGGCACCGGGTGGTCGACGGGATGAGCCACTTCGACCTGCGGATCGACGGCGCGGAGGTCGTGACCGGCGCCACCTTTCCCCTGCCCGGCACCCACAACCTCGAGAACGCCGTGGCCGCTTCGACCTTGGCCTGGTGGGCGGGACTGGAAGCCGGCGTCCTGAAGGAACGCCTCGCCTCCTTCCCGGGCGTTCTCCGGCGGTTCCAGTACATCCTCCGAACCCCGACCTGTGTCTACATCGACGACTACGCCCACCACCCCGTGGAGCTCGAGCGGACCATCGAAGCCGCCCGCGCTGCCCACCCGGGCCGCCACCTGACCGGCATCTTCCAGCCCCACCTGTACTCCCGGACCCGGGACCACCTGACCGAATTCGCCCGGGTGCTCGACCGCCTCGATCGGGCCATTTTGCTGCCCATTTACCCCGCCCGGGAACTGCCCATTTCTGGGATTGATTCACAATGCCTGTTTGATAAGATGCAGTTGGCCGACAAAGAAATCATCGCCCCGCATCAGATATTCGAGAGCGTGGAAAACCGGCCTGTGGACGTGCTGCTGACCCTCGGGGCCGGCGACATTGACAGGTGGGTTCAACCCATTGCAAACCATCTGATTAAAACACAAAACCCGCGGTAAAAACCCGGCCCATTTCCCTGATTTCGCCATGCGCGTTCGCCGCCTCCTCACCGCCCTTTTTGCCGTCCTGCTCGTGGCGGGTTGTGCCGTGGCGGTGACCCTGGGCATCCGGGAAGGCAGGGCGCAAACCTTCACCGGACTCGAGGTCACGGTGGAGCCCCTCGACGGGATGTACTTGGTGGAGGCCGACGCCGTTCGGGCGGCCATTCTCCGGCAGGACTCGATTGTGGGGCGTCCGGTAGCGGGTTTGGCCTTGGCAGAAGTGCGGACCTGGCTGGAAGGACTGAGCGGCATCGGGCACCTGAACATCTATCCCTCGCTGGACGGTGTGTTGCACGTGGAGGTCACGCAGCGCAAGCCCATCGCCCGGTTGCACACGCCGGAGTCGCCCGTGGACCTGTACGTCGATGCGGAAGGCCTGACGATGCCGCTGTCGCCCTTTTTCACGGCGCGCGTGCCCGTCATCCATGCGCCCAACGCCCATGCGGCACGCCACGCCATCACCCTGGTGAAGCGCACCGCCGACGATCCCCTGTGGTCTGCCTTCATCGACCAGGTGCTGGTGACCCCCCTGGGATTGGAGATTGTCCCCGTAGTGGGCGACCTGCGGGTGGAGGTGGGTGACCTCGGCCGCCTCGACGAAAAACTGCGCAACCTCTCCGCCTTTTACGGCGCCCAGCTGAGCCGGGGTGACCTGGACCAGTACCAGCGTATCCAACTGAATTTCAAAGACCAAGTCGTAGCGCAACGCCGCTCCTGACCGCAAAACCACCTGGGATGAACACGAACGCCACCGAAGAGCACATCATTGTAGGGCTGGACATCGGAACCACGAAAATCGCCTGTTTCGTGGGCACCCGAAATGCCCACGGGAAGGTCCGGTTGCTCGGCTACGGCCGGGCGGAATCGCTCGGAGTCCAGCGCGGCGTGGTCACGAACATCGAGCGCACCGTGACCGCCATCCGCGAGGCGGTGGCCGAAGCGGAGCGCAACGCGGGCATCGAAGTTCAGGTGGTGAACGTCGGGGTGGCTGGGCAACACATCAAGAGCATGGCGCACCGGGGCATGCGCATCCGCGACAGCTACGAAACCGAGATTTCCTTGGAGGACATCGAGGCGCTCATCGAGGACCAGCAACGCTTGGTGATGCAGCCCGGCGATGAAATCCTGCACGTCCTGCCCCAGGATTTCACAGTGGACGGTGAACCCGGCGTGAAGGATCCCGTGGGCCGCTGCGGCGTGCGGTTGGAAGCGAATTTTCACATCATCACAGGCCAAATGTCCGCCATCCGGCACATCGTTCGCAGCGTCGAGCGGGCAGGGCTGCGCATGGACCAGCTCGTCCTCGAACCCCTCGCCTCCGCCGCTGCCGTCTTGACGGACGAGGAGCTCGAAGCCGGGGTCGTGTTGGTGGACATCGGTGGCGGAACCACCGACATCGCCATCTTCCAAGACCACATCATTCGGCACACGGCCGTCATCCCCTTCGGTGGCAACATCCTGACGGATGACATCAAGGCCGGATGCCAGATCATGGTGCGCCAGGCAGAGAAGCTCAAAACGCAGTTCGGCTCCGCCTTGGCAAATGAGATGCGGGACAACGAGATCATCTGCATCCCAGGCCTCCGGGGTCGGGAACCGCGGGAGATCAGTCGGAAGAATTTGGCCCACATCATCGAGGCCCGGATGACTGAAATCATTGAGCTGGTGAACTACGAAATCCGGAACTCCGGCATCTCGGACCAGCTCATCGGAGGCATCGTCCTCACCGGCGGCGGCTCCCAACTCCGGCACTTGCCCCAACTGGTTTCGTTCATCACAGGCATGGATTGT
>JBIKTK010000244.1:0-3236 GCA_044348125.1 Flavobacteriales bacterium
ATATGTACCAGCGTCCAATCCGACCAACATGATGACGTCCATGGGGCCTTGGTTGCCGTAGATGTGCAAAGAGTTGCTCCCATTGTGGGCGTAGGCATTGGAAACTTGAGCGTCCTCAGCAGATCCTGGATTGCTGGTCCAAGTATCCCAAATGGGGCTGTCGGAGATGTAAGCACCCGGGGCAAACCCCTCAAAGCCCTCCTGGTAGAGAACCTGGGCCGAGCCCGCGAGGGACGTGAACAAACCAGCGAAGAGTAACAATTTCTTCATAGATGATGGTATTGAGCAGGTAGTTTGACTGCAAGATAGGAGATTCTCAGCGCATTCACAACCCATCGAAGGGTGAAGTCTGCCAAAAGTTCAAAAAGGAGGGCAGGGGTCCGACATTTGCCGACGAACCAAGATGAAATCAAAAGAATGGAATGGGAAGGCAACCTGAGAAAACTCAGAATCGAGGCGGCGGGGGTAGGAGGACCGAGGGAATTACGATACGCCTTGGCTGGGAAGGATGTGCTGGAAGAGATGCCATCCCTTTTGCTCAATGATTGCGTGGGGCGGGAATTGTCCATTTCTTTTCTGGGACAAATTCACTGTGTCAGCACCGGGAAGCGAATCTCGAAAGCGTACGGTGAAGGTTATAGTTATGATGCCTGGCGCCGGGCTCCGGAGCAAGTCGAAAGTGTGATCAGACCTGAATTGAGTCGCATCCATGAAGGCATTGCCTTGCGCGATTGGGACTGGGAGGAGGCAAATCACAACCAGCCCCATTGGGTCTATATCACGCAGACCAGTGGAATCAAAGTGGGCGTGACGCGCGTGGCATCCGGCGAAAGCCGCTGGTTCGATCAAGGAGCCATCCTGGGCTGTGCGTTGTTCGAAGTTCCTTATCGGCAGTTGGCAGGCCAAATCGAAGTCCTACTCAAAGCCCACATGCCAGACAAAACCCAATGGCGCACCATGCTGTCCGATGTGACCCCCAATCGGGAGGCCATGGAAGCGACACGTGCGCAAGTTCAGTCGTGGCTGGGGGCGGCGTTTCGAACATGGGAGCTTCCAGGGTCGGAAATGGTGGAAATCCGTTACCCCGTGGAAGCATTCCCACAGAAGTTGACTTCCGTTTCACTGGACAAAGTCCACCACCTGGAAGGAAGATTGGTCGGATGGAAGGGGCAATATGCCCTGTTCGAGGACGGCCGGGTGCTGAACTTCCGAAGCCATGCCGGCTACCGGGTTCGAATCGCCTGGGATTGAACCTCGGTCAGTTGAGGGAAGGATTGGAAGGCGCATTCGCAATGTGCGCATAGGCATCGCCCATGTCGGAGATGAGTTGACGCCAGAGATCCTCCTCTTCAAAAGCCGTATCCATGATGCGGTATCCTGGGGTTTGGGTTACGAACCAGCTGTGGGATTGAATCTCTTCCAGCAATTGGTTGGCCGACCATCCCGCATACCCGATGAAGAAGCGCAAGTCGTCCGGTGGAATTTTGCCCTGCTCCACCCGCTTCCTGATTTTTTCAAAGTCGCCCCCCATGCAAATGCCCTCGACAATGGGGATGCTTCCCTCGATTTCGGGATGGGTGTGGAGATAGTAGAGGTTGGTGTTTTTCACCGGACCCCCCACACTGATGCGGTGTGACATTTCGGGCCAACCCTCCATCAAATCTCCAAGAGCGATGTCGACAAAGTTGTTCAACACAAAACCAAAAGACCCCTGGCTGTTGTGCTCACACAGCAAAATGGCCTTTCTGCCGAAGTAAGGGTCTTCCAGAAAGGGTTCTGCGAGAAGGATGCTGCCTGCTTGGGGCAGTTCTTTCCCACTGGGTGTGAATCGAATCATGGGAGCAAGTTCCGAATTTTGCTGCGATGAGAAAGGACCGCACAGGTTGTACGCAGCCCCCATCCCTTGGGTTACGCCGATGTTTGGTAGGTGGGCTGTGGGCGGGGGTTTTGTTGGCATTGCCATGGTTCACCCGTGCCCAGGGGCCCCCGGGGCTCTACGCACCCCATTTGTGGGATTTGGGCGATCCAGAGGGCCGTCCGGACAACAACCTCACCCCGACATGGGAGGAGACCGTCGCCTTGTTTTCTGGCTTGGCAGCTGACCATCCTCGGTGGGCGCAGTGGATGGCGATTGGGAAGGACGATGGCGGAGCCGACATCCATGCCCTGCTGCTGGGGGATTTTCCAGAAGGGCTGACGGGTTGGGAGGCATTGCGGGCCCAGAGGTCGGGGCGTCTGCGCATGTTGGTGAACAACGGAATCCATCCCGGAGAGCCGTGCGGGGTGGATGCGGGTTTGGCCTGGGCAAGGGATCTGTTGCGTCGACCGATGGACTGGAAAGATGACCTGGTGGTGGTGATTGTTCCGATGTACAACGTCAGCGGGAGCTTGAACCGAAATACTTGCAGCCGTGCAAATCAGGATGGTCCACGGGCTTATGGGTTCCGGGGGAATGCACGAAATCTGGACTTGAATCGGGACTTCATCAAGATGGATGCCCTGAATTCATGGGCTTTTGCTTCGTTGTTTCATGCTTTTGATCCCGATCTTTTCGTGGACACCCATACCACGAACGGAGCCGATTATCAGCATGCCATGACCCTCATCACGACCCAACCGGACAAAGCGGGACCGGTGTTGGGTCCCTTCTTGCGGGAAGTGGTGGATCCCGCCTTGTACGAGGGCATGGCAGCGCTTGGATTCCCCATGGCTCCTTACGTTCAGACCCAAGGGGAGACCCCAGACAGTGGTCTGGTGGGATTTCTGGAGACGCCGCGATACAGCACAGGTTATGCGGTGCTTTGGGGGACTTTGGGATTCGTATCTGAGGCGCACATGTTGAAGCCGTTCCCTGAGCGGGTCGCAGCCACCCGGGCGTTTCTGGAAGTCGTTGCTGCCTGGGGACGTTTGGAGCGGGAAGCCATTCATGCTGTGCGAAGGGCTGAGCGGATTCGTTGTGAGGCTGCCCACACCCTTCCGGTCCGGTGGAGCCATGATCCGGCTCAAGCCGATTCCATCCCCTTCCTCGGCTATACCGCGGAATGGCCCCAGAGCGGACTCCATTCGGGGGAACGGCTTCGTTACAACCGTGACCAACCGTGGAGCCGGACCCTTCCGTTCTACAACCATTGGACTGTGGCCCAGGAAACGCCATTGCCGGAGGGCTACATTTTGGGGCAAGCTTGGCGCGAGGTGGCCGATCGATTGAATGCACAGGGTGTGGAATTGGTACCCTT
>JBIKTK010000245.1:0-3231 GCA_044348125.1 Flavobacteriales bacterium
CAGTAAGTTGTTGTAGGACAGCGTCTTCCCGTGGAGCGTCTCCAGGCAATCGGCCAAGGGGCCGAAGAACCGTCCGGCCTGGTGCGGATTTTCTCCATAGCGCAGGTCCGTGGCAGCCGGCACGCTGAGGAGCAGCCGCTCCAGGGGTGGCCGTTCCAGCCGTGCGGCCATCCAGGCCTGGATTTGGACATCGTAATGCGCGCTCGTCCGGAACCCCTCCAGCGCCCAGAACTGACGTTCCTCCAGCGTGCTCACCCCGCCCCGTTGCGTCAGCAACTCCAGCAGCCCGGCGTAATGAACCTGGGACGGAATCACGACCACGTCCTGGTGGTTCTTCGCCGCCGCACGGATCAGGGAAATGCCCCCAATGTCAATCTTCTCGATGATGTCCGCCACTTCCGCGCCCTGCGCCACCGTCGCTTCGAACGGGTAGAGGTCCACGATGACCAGGTCGATGGCAGGCAAGGCCAAACGACCCATCTCAGCCTGGTCTTCCGCGTGCGCCCTTCTTCCCAAAATGCCCCCAAAAACCTTGGGGTGCAGCGTCTTCACCCGGCCTCCCAGGATCGCGGGATAGTCCGTGAGCTGCTCCACCGGTACCACCGACGCCCCCCAACCCTCCAGGGCTGCCTGCGTCCCCCCCGTGGAGTACAGCGTGACCCCAAGCGATTGAAGCGCCAAGATGACCGGCTCCAAGCCGGTTTTGTCAAAAACGGAAACCAAGGCGGACTGGATGCGAACGGGATGCGACATGGGGACGGGTTTGCGGGTGCAAAACTACGTTGTGCAGTCGGAAGCATTGAGCGGTCTAGGGCGTAGATTTGGTTCATGTTGTGGCTCCGGCTGTTTGGGGAGAGTTTGGCCTTTGCCTGGTCCGCCATCTGGGTGAATCGGCTGCGCACCTTCTTGTCGCTGTTGGGCGTCATGGTAGGCATCTTCATGATTTCTGCTGTGTTTGCTGTGGTCGATTCCTTGGAGGATTCGCTCAAGGACACCTTCAACATGCTGGACGAGGACGTTCTGTTTGTGCAGAAGTGGCCTTGGGGAACAGGAGGAGATTACCCGTGGTGGAAGTATGTGCAGCGCCGCGAGCCCACCATCCGGGAAGCAGAGGAGCTGGCGGCGCGTTTGGATTTGGCCTATGCTGTGGCGTTCCAATCCAGTCAGATGTCGAATGCATCGTCGGGCAACAACCGCATCGAGGGCATCAAGCTCATGGCGGTCACGGAGGATTATCCGCAGGTGGTGAGCTTGGACATTGCCCGCGGCAGGTTTTTTACTTCGGCGGAGGAGGCAGCAGCGCGGCCCTTGGGCATCATAGGCGCTGAGGTGGCGTTGTCCCTCTTCGGCCGCTTGGATGTTGTCGGTTCCCATCTCACCATCCGCGGCCTGCGGCTGGAGGTGGTGGGGGTCTTCGCCCAGCAGGGCACTTCGCTGCTCACCGATGGCATGGACCGTGTGGTGATGGTGCCGGCGGGTTTTGCGCCCCGGCTGATGGACATGGAGGAGGCGGGCGGTTCCATCTTGGTGAAGGCCGGCCCGGGAGTGGCTTTGGACGCCCTTCAGGACGAAATCGTCCAACAGTACCGCCAAATCCGGCGCGTGCGCCCCCAGGAGGAGGACGATTTCGCGGTGAACCAAGTGGACATGATTTCCAGTTTGTTGGACGAGATTTTCGGTCAGGTGGAGGTCGGCGGCTGGTTCATCGGCATTTTCGCCATCCTGGTGGGATGCTTCAGCATCGCGAACATCATGTTCGTCTCGGTCCGGGAACGCACCCGCATCATCGGGGTCCAGAAGGCCATCGGTGCGAAATCCTCCTTCATTCTCATGCAGTTCCTGTTCGAGGCGGTGGCCCTGTGCCTGTTCGGCGCAGGGTTCGCATTGGCCGCAGTGGGCCTCTTGGTGCTTGGGGTGAACGCCATGGACCTGGGCATGACTTTGCACCTGCGGCCCGAGCGAATCGCCCTCGCGCTGGGGGTTGCGGTGGCCTCTGGGTTGCTGGCCGGCCTCGCCCCCGCGCAGCAGGCGGCGCGGATGCAGCCCGTGGAGGCCATGCGGATGGGGGCATGACCCCTCCGAGACAGCGGACAACCGCTCCCAATCAGAAATCCCAGCCCAGACCCAGTTGCAAAGACCGGGTCGGAAGGGCAACGTCCTTGGTTTCGAAATTGACCGTGTTATCGGAATCGATTTGGATGGAGCTCTCATCGACCTGGGTGAGTTTTCCGCTGCGGATGTCTGCGTAACGCAGCGTGATGCGCGCGGTGTCGCCCAACTTGAGGCGTATTCCGCCGCTCCATCCGTACTGATACGTATAGCCCCAATTCGCTTGGTCGAAATGCTCGAACAGGCTTCCATCCTCCAACTCCAGGTTCGTGCTCAGAAGCGATCCCCTTGCCCCGACCAACCCTTCTGCAAAAGGTTGGATCATGCCGCTAAATGGTGCCAACCGCAGGGCGTAATGCAGGGAGATGTTTTGATTTTGCAATTTCATGACCGCAGGTTCCGGAGTTCCATCGGCACCCACCACCTGCACATCTTGGGTGAACCTGCCCAGCGGCTGGTAGGCCAAATCCAGTCCCCCACCGAACAGGGTTCCCTGCTCCTTCCTCCGCCATTGCACCCCGAAGCCCCAGTTCACGCCGTCCAAGGTCACCTCCTTCCAGGTCGACCCGGGTTGATCCGCAACAGCAATCAAGCCGATGTGGCGCTGAATTTTTCGGGCAGGAGGCGTGGTTTCCTGCAGGTTGTTCGGGGGGGTGATGTTCTTGGTCCCGCTGGGCGGTGTGGTGGGTTGGGCCCAAGCGATGGCGCCCGAAAACAAGAAAAAGGAAACGGCGAAAGCAGACCAGCCGGAACGGAAGTGTGGAGCGAGAGAAGTCATCATCAAGTGCATTGGATACATCAAAAGTAACGGGATAGCACAGAGAAAACGTGGACGATGGTCTTAAATTGCATCAACAAAATGCGTGCCATGCGACGGGTATTGGTTCTGGGGGCCCACGGGCAGTTGGGGAGACGTTTGGTGGCCTGCGGTGCGCAACGGTCGGATTTGGAGGTGGTCGGCTGGGGGCGGGAGCAGCTGGATATTCGGGACGAAGAGGCAGTACGTGCGGGTTTTGCGGCGTGGCTGCCCGATGTGGTGATCAATGCGGCAGCCTACACCGCTGTGGACGCTGCAGAGCAGGATCGGGAAGCGGCTTGGTCCATCAATGCGGATGCACCGGG
>JBIKTK010000247.1:0-3215 GCA_044348125.1 Flavobacteriales bacterium
GTCCCGGTTTGTATCGATGGCGAGCCATGAGTTCCGGACGCCCCTGAGTACGATTGCCTCCTCAGCGGAGCTGGTCAAAGCACACTCGGAACGGGGCAACACGGAACGGGCGGGGGAACATTTGGCAAAAATCCAGCGCTCGGTCCAGCACCTCGTGGGCATCCTGGACGACTACCTCAGTTTGGAGAAGTTTGAGTCAGGCCGGTGGGAGGCGCAGATGGAACCGATGGATACGCCGCGGTGGGTGGGTCAAACGCTCGATGCGATGGAGATGTCGTTGAAACCGGGACAACGGTTGGTGCGGGTGGGGCTCGTGGGGGAGGCTACGGACGGAGAATGGGGGCATCCGGTGGCGGTGCACGGCATCGTGTCGAACCTGGTGTCCAATGCGAGCAAGTACGCACCGGAGGGGACCGAAATCGAAGTGGCGTTGCACCGCCGAGGCGGGCGCTGGGAGCTTGCCGTCACCGATGCCGGCATGGGCATCCCCGAGGAGGAGGCAGCGCACATCTTCGAGCGGTTCTTCCGCGGCGCCGAGGCCAGCCACGTACCGGGAACCGGCGTCGGTCTCGACCTGGTCAACCGATGCGTCCAGGGCCTGGGCGGCGACATTCGGTTTGAAAGTCGGGTCGGTGAGGGGACCCGGTTTGAAGTGGTTTGGCCTGTGCACTTCCCCTCCTCCCCCACGCATTCAACAGAATTTTCAAGCACCGCGCCATGACGGGTACGATTCTCATCATCGAAGACCAAACCGATGTCCGCGAGAACATCGCGGAACTGCTGGAACTCGCCGGCCACCGCATCCTGCAGGCCAGCAACGGCATCGAAGGCATCCGGCTCGCGAAGGCCCACCTCCCCGACCTGCTCCTGTGCGACATCATGATGCCCGAACTCGATGGGTATGGGGTGGCAGAGGTGCTCAGTCGGCAACCTGAGACTTCCCGCATCCCCCTCATTTTCCTCACCGCGAAGGCAGAACGGGAGGACTTCCGGAAGGGACTGAGCAAGGGGGCGGTGGACTACATCACGAAGCCCTTTCAGAGCCACGAACTGTTGGAAACCATCGAGATGCGGCTGATGCGGGAGATTCCAACCCGCCCCGCCCAAGCCGGGAAGGCGGGGTGGCTCAACTGGGTGCACAGCCTCCAATCGGACCATCCAGTCACCTTGAAGGGCACCGCACTATCGGTGCAATCTGCCGACAAATCGGCCACGCTGTACGCAGAGGGAGACCTGAGCCGCCAAGTGTTTTTTCTTCGTTCCGGGCTGGTCCGTCTGGATCGTTTGGACTCCCGCGGCAAGCGGCTCTGCATCCACATCGTGCGCCCGGGGCAATTCTTCGGCTGGTCTTCCGATTTCGAGCACGGCATCTACGTGCAAGACGCGGTTTCTATTGCGCCCGTACAATATGTATCCATGCTGCAATCGGAGGTCCGGGAAGGCCTGACCGAACGTCCCGAACTCGCCTTGGAATTGGCCGGCCAACTCATTGCACAACAAGCTGAATTCGAGTCCATTGCACTGTCAATTGCCTACGGCACTGCCCGCGAAAACACAGCACGCGCCCTCCTGAGATTCGCTGTGCAAGAACCGGAAGGTCTGGTCATCCCCCTCTCGCGTGAAGACCTCGCCAATTCGGTGGGCATGGCCTCGGAATCGGTCATCCGCAACCTGGCCGCTTTCAAAAAGGAAGGTTGGATAGAAACCCAAGGCCGCCTGGTCCGAATTCTGGATGCGGATGCTTTGGAAGACGAGCTGGGGTAAGTCCCATTAACTCACTGTAAATGCGTCAAATAAGGACGCATAAAGCCTTGCATTTCGAGGGGGTTGCACAGGCCTGGGGGTTACCTTTGGGTATGGCTCAGCGCAAGCATGTCCCCTCTCCTTCTCCCTCCGGTTCAACCGACAACCGCAAGCTGGGACTCTGGGGTCGTTTCATGACCGCCATCTTCCGGCGGCTCACCATTTACTTCCCACCCCGCAAGTAACCGGTCGTCTCCCATCCGGGAGCCCTCTTTTCTTCTACTTTCTTTCAGGGGTTGTTTTTGATTGTTCGTCGGCATGAGATAATTGCTTAACGAAAAAACTTCACGAAAAAAACATTCGAGATATTCACTTTCCTGTGTTGAATGGTTTAGATTTGGACCACCACAACGCTTGAATGATGCATTGTAAAACCAACCTTTGCGGGCTGGCACTGGCTGTGCTGCTCGCTTTTTCCACTGTTGCAATGGCTTGGGCCCTGCCCAGCCTGGAACCTACTCGAGCCGGAACCGCGGCCGATGGGATGGGCTACTGGCCCACAACTGCCGAGTCGGTCAACCCGAATTACACCATGACCGTGGTGGCCCATGCCACCAACGGGGTTCCGGGAATGACCACTTACCGGTTTTACATCAATATGTTGAACTCGACGGACTTTCTCAGTTCGATTTACGGCAACAATTCAGCTCCGTTGTCCATCAACACGCCCTCTGGTTTCCACAACAACCCCTTTGCTACGGGCTCAACGGCAGATGGCATCAACCCGATGTTCCTTGCGCTGGTCCCGGCCATGGCATTTGATAGCTGGGTGACCATCGGGATTGAGAACGCACCCACGGGAAGCCAGGTAGCCATCTCCACGGTGGAGAGTTCCGGGCAACCTTGGTTGGGCAAGTTCAATGCCACCTCCCCGCTCTCCGGAACCAACGTTTTGATCAACGACAACACCGGTGGAGCTTGGTATGTCCTGAATGGCACCCCCAATGGTCTGCCCAACGCGTCCACCATGCGGACGTTGTTCATGCAGATGACCTGTGCGGGGTCCCCCTCAGGAACCATCAATGCCCAAGTGTTCCCGCTGGGGGCCGGCGCGAACCAGATCCAACTTTCCTTCGACTTCTCTGGAGTTGGCACCTACAACCCGAATGGCCCTCCCGGTGTGCCCGGTTGTACCAACGCCACAGCCTGCAACTTCAACAGTGCAGCGACCGTGGATGATGGCTCTTGCACCTACGCTGCCACCGGTTACAACTGTGCTGGGGCTTGCCTCCAGGACACGGACGGTGACGGCGTCTGTAACCCCTTTGAAATCGTGGGTTGCCAGAACAGCACCGCCTGCAACTTTGACCCGCTCGCTACCGATGCTGGAAACTGCACCTTCCCCGCCACCGGCTACAACTGTGCTGGGGCTTGCCTCCAAGACACCGATGGCGACGGCGTTTGCAACCCCT
>JBIKTK010000246.1:0-3215 GCA_044348125.1 Flavobacteriales bacterium
CGAAGGGCAAGCCATTGCGGTCCTTCACGTCCTCGATGAGCAGGCGGACGGCGTTGGAGCCGATGTCGATGGCACCGAAGATCATGGTTGTAGGGCGGTCGGATTGAGTTGACGGACAACGGACTGGTGGATGCAGGTCTGGGCGTCCTGCGCTGGCTCGGCAACGGCACCATCGAGCCTTCGGTTGTCCGCCGAGGCGTCCACGATGCGGGCTTTGAAGGGGTCGTTCCACTGCAGTTCGAACTGCTCAGCCAACTCGCGCTGCAACCGTTCTTCCCGAATGGGCACGGAGACCTCGACCCGGCGGTCCAGGTTGCGGGTCATCCAGTCCGCAGAGGAGAGGTAAAAGAGCGGGTGGCCCCCGTTCCCGAAGATGAGGACGCGGCCGTGCTCGAGGTACCGGCCCACCACGCTCCGCACTTCGATGCGGTCGCTCTTGCCCGGAACCCCCGGGATGAGGGAGCAGATGCCCCGAACCAAGAGGCGCACCTGCACCCCGGCCCGGCTGGCATCGTAGAGCTTCTCGATCATCTCGGCGTCCACGAGGTTGTTGATCTTCAGGTCCAGCGTGGCCGGCAACCCTTCCTGCGCCCACCGGATTTCCCGCTCGATGAGCTGGATGAACTGCCGGCGGGTGCCGTGGGGGCTCACGATGAGTTGGCGGAACACAGGGCGCTCGTAGTTGTGCGAAAAGAAACTAAAAAGCCGCTCCACCTCCGCCGTCAGGGACGGGTCGGCGGTCAGCAGCGCGTGGTCCGTGTACACCCGGGCGTTGCGCTCGTGGAAGTTGCCCGTGCCGATGTGGGCAAATTGTTCCTGGGTTCGGCCTCGTTTTCGCGTGATGAGGAAGAGCTTCGCATGCACCTTGAGCCCGGCCACGCCGAATTCCACGTGCGCACCGGCCTCCTGCAAGACCTTGGATACCTGGATGTTATGACGTTCGTCGAAGCGCGCCGCCAGCTCGATCACCACCTGCACGTGCTTCCCATTGCGCGCCGCGTTCACCAGCGCATTGATCACTTGGGACTGGCTCGCGACCCGGTACAGGTTGATGCGGATGTGCGTGACCCCGGGGTCGATCGCCGCCTCGCGCAGGATGTCCACGATTTGGCTGAAATCGTGGTAGGGCAGGTGCAACAGCACATCCCGCTCGCGGATGGCGTCCAGCAGGCTGGTCTTGCCCGCAAAGTCGGGGTGCAACACGGGCGGTTGGGGGGGGTAGACCAAATCCTTCCGTCCAAAGTCCGGAAATCCCATCAGGTCTTTGCGATTGTGGTACCGGCTGCCGGCAATCACGTTCTCCGTATCGCCCAACTTGAGCTTGCGCTTGACGTACGTGATCATCTCCTTGGGCATCTCCGCGTCGTACAGAAAGCGCACGTAGTCTCCCTGTTTCCGGCGGGCCACGCCCCGGGCCAGCTTCTCCATCAGGGACCGGGTGAGGTCGTCGTCCACATCGATTTCCGCGTCCCGGGTCACCTTGATGGCGTGGGCCCGCAGCTCCAGGGGGTCGAACAGAGCGAAGATGCGGCGCAACTCCAACCGGATGACGTCCTCGATGAACATGACGTACTGGTGGTGCCCCCGGCTGGGCAGCACCAGGAACCGCGGCAGGTGGGTCGGCACCTCGATGACCGCGTACCGCGTCCGCTCGCCCTCATCCTCCTGCAGGCGCATCCCCACCGCGAGGTACAGGGTCCCGTCCATCAACTCCGGAAAAGGCACCCCGCCCCCCACCATGATGGGCACCAAAGACGGCCTGATCCGCTCAATGAAGTGTCGCCGAGCAAAAGCCTGTTGCTCCGCATCCAACTCGTCCTCCCGGAGGAAGTGGATGCCCTCCGCTTCCAGCAACCCCGTCAGTTCCCCAAACACCCGGTTGTTCTCCGCCTGCAACTGCACCACCCGCTGGGCGACCCGCACGAGGGTCTCCCGCACATCGAACCCCAGGGTCGTCGTCGGATGCTTCCCCACCAAGGCGGCCCGCTGCAGGTTCGCCACCCGGACCCGAAAAAACTCGTCCAGGTTGTTTGAGAAAATCCCCAGGAACCGAATCCGCTCAATCAGGGGCACCCGGTCACTCGCTGCCTCCTGCAACACGCGGTGGTTGAAAGCAAGCCAACTGATTTCCCGGTTGATGAACTTGTCCCGGGCGTGAAGTGTTCTCTGCACCTTCCAAAGATACTTCGCCCGCGCTGCAACCCCCGACCCCTCCGCCGTAACTTTGCCCCTCAAACTCCCAACTCCCAACTCCCAACTCCCAACTCCCATGTCAACCCTCATCGCCCGCCCCGCACCTGCCTTCACCGCAAAAGCCGTCATCAACGGGGAAGTCGTCCCCAACTTCTCGCTCGCGGACTACATCGGCAAGAAGTACGTCGTGCTGTTCTTTTACCCGAAGGACTTCTCCTCCTTGTGCCCTTCGGAGCTCATCGCTTTTCAGCACCAATTGGCCCAGTTTGAAGAGCGCGATGCGGTCGTCGTGGGTTGCTCGACCGATACGGTTGAAACGCATTTGGCCTTCCTGAAAGTCCCGCAAAACGAAGGCGGCGTGGCGGGCATCACCTACCCGCTCGTGGGCGACGCGAACAAGACCATCGCCACCAATTACGACGTGCTCACCGGCGAGTATGACTACGACGAGGACGGTTTGCTCACGGCCCCCAACGACCTCATCGCCTACCGCGCGCTGTTTTTGATTGACAAAAAAGGCATTGTTCAACACCAAACCATCAACCATTTGATGTTTGGCCGGAACACCGACGAGGCGCTGCGGATGTTGGATGCGCTCCGGCACTTTGAGACTTCAGGCCAAGCCTGCCCCGCAAACTGGCGGAAGTAATCTCGGCGGCTTCGTCGCTGTGATAGGAGATCCGTGGCGTCGCCGCTGAGATGGCTCGCGGTGGGTTATCTTAGATTCATCTTAGACCAAACCGCCATGTCACGTTTGTTGCTTTTGTGTGCGTTCGCCTTTCTGGGGATGTGCAGTGCGGTCTCCTCGCAGGCGCAGTATGTTTCGACTTGGGATCCCGATGCCGATGGCGACGATGAGATTGGGGTGAATGACTTGCTGGCGTTGCTGGGGGTCTTTGAGGAGGTGGACAGCGATGGGGACGGCATCTTCGATAGCCAGGACGATTGTGTGGGTGTGTACGATGCCTGCGGCGTGTGCAACGGCACGGGGGTGGATTCCGACGTCGATGGGGTTTGTGACG
>JBIKTK010000329.1:0-3210 GCA_044348125.1 Flavobacteriales bacterium
TGCTTGTGGAAAAAAAAACGCGGCTTCTCGGGACCGGGTGGGGGCGTTGATTCCGGAAGTTGGCTCATCTTTGGGGCATATTTTCTCGACCATGCATTTTATTGTTTCGAGCAGCCAACTGCTGCGCCAGTTGTCGATGTTGAGTGGGGTTTTGGGCAGCAACAATACGTTGCCGATTCTGGATAACTTCCTCTTTGAAATCGCACCCGGAGAGGCGACCATTTCCGCGAGCGACTTGGATACCACCATGACGGTGAAGATGGAGGTTCGGGCAGAGGAGTCTGGATCGATCGCCATTCCGGCCAAAATGTTGCTCGATATTCTGAAGGCCTTCCCGGACGTCCCTTTGACCTTCAAGGTCGACCCGGCCACCTTCGCGGTGGAGATGACCAGCGACGCGGGGAAGTACAAGCTCTCGGGCGCGAATGGGGATGAGTTTCCCCAGCTGCCAGAACTCGAAGAGGCACGTTCCGTGGAAATCGCAGGTGACGCGCTCATCGTGGCCATCAACCGCACTTTGTTCGCGGCCGGAAATGACGATCTGCGGCCCGTGATGTCCGGGATATTTTTCGAACTCTATCCGGAGAGTGTCCGCTTCGTGGCCACCGATGCCCACCGGCTCGTGCGCTATGCACGCACCGACGTTCAGGTGAACGAAAGTGCGCAATTTGTGGTGCCCAAGAAGCCGCTCAACCTGCTCAAGGGAGCAGCGGCACATGCCGAGCGGGTGGAACTCACCTACACGGACTCCAATGTGCGCTTTGCCTTTGACGGGGTTACACTGGTCTGCCGGCTCATCGAGGGGAAATACCCCAACTACGACGCGGTCATCCCCAAGGACAACCCCAACCGGATGGTCATCAATCGGTCTGCTTTCCAGCAAGCGATTCGCCGGGTTTCAATCTTTGCGAACAAGACCACGCACCAGGTTCGCTTGCGCTTAGCGGGCAGCGAATTGACGGTGAGTGCGGAGGATTTGGACTTCGCCAACGAAGCGAACGAGTTGCTCGTGTGCAGCTATACAGGAGAGGACATGGAAATCGGCTTCAACAGCCGTTTCCTGTTGGATATGCTCAACAACCTCCATTCCACGGAGGTTTCCTTGGAAATGTCTGCCCCCAATCGGGCGGGTATCATCAGACCCGTGGATGGGTTGGATGAAACGGAGGATGTGTTGATGCTGGTGATGCCCGTGATGGTGAGCTGAGGCGCATAGACAGGCCATCTTTCTGGACGGTCCGCGAGCGTAACCTGGCACAGCGATTATGAATCGCTCATGCCGGGTTCTCTCGTTTTACGACCCAATTCACCTGGGTTGGGAAGGGAGGTCCTCCTGGTTTTTCATCGCTTGGGAGCGGTGGGGAAGGGGGGGAGTCGTTCGATGAAGCGGTGAAAGGTTCGCCCTCCACGAGGGTTTCAGGGGTAAACTCCGGGTGGGCGGCCAGCCACCAAGCCGGAGGTGGCGCATCGTCCTCGACCGGGATGGGGTCGTCTACCGGGCCTTTTCGCCGGAAGATGAGGGCCATGGTGACCCCCATGATGGCGCCTGCAGAGTGCCCGGCCCATGAGATGTGTTCCTCGACGGGCAGCATCCACCAAACCATTCCCCCATAGAGGAACACCACCACCAGGCTCACCCGCTTGAGAATGGAATTCTTGCGGATCCATCCACTCAGGAACAAGAAGGCGGCCAGGGCATAGATCATGCCGCTCGCACCGATGTGGTTGCCTGGATTGCCCAACAACCAGAGGAGGCAGCCGCTGAGGACGTACATGAGGACCCAGACGGGAAGGGCGATGGACCGGTAGAAGTAGAACAACAGCGTATTGAGGGTGAAAAAGGACGCCGTGTTGTTCCACAGATGCTCCCAGTCGCCATGGAGCAGGGGATAGGTGAGGATGCCTGACAGGTGGTCGAGTTCGCGCGGTCGGATTCCCCCCACGGACCGCAATTCCCAACCCCAAATTTTCTCTGCCCAAAAAGCCAGCCAAATCACGCCCAGAAATACGCCGGTGGTCCACAAGGCATAGAAAACGCGGTTGTAATCGGTTACATGAGCGGAACCTCTGGGGAGGGCGCGGGCGGCGGAACGGGAGGAAACGTAGTGACGGGAGAGTCGCATGCCGGAAGTTACGGCGAGATGGCAGCGAGGGATGCATGCATCCATCAACAGGTCACTTTTTGAAAACTGATGAAACGCCCCCCGGAAGCCCTCCCCTCCGATTTTAGATTTGGGCTCTTCACCGTTCGAACCAGTCTCTGGAACTCCGATCCGATACACCCGCAACCCAGTCGATGCAACCGAGTGAGATTCAAGCCCTGATTCAATTGCTGGATGATCCTGACGAAGGGGTATACCAGCACGTGCGGGAAGCCCTTATGGGACAAGGGGAGCAATTACTTCCCTGGTTGCGCAACGAGCGGCACGCATATCCTTGGGCGGATTTGCATGGCCAGCGCTTGGACGAATTGGTGCATGGGTTGCACTTTGCGGCCTTGCGCAACCGATCTGTGGCTTGGGGATTTGGACAAGAGCGTTCGGTGTTGGAGGGGGCGATCATCCTGGAGGAAGCGGTGATGCCGCATGCCGATGGGGAGGGCATTCGGGCCGCTTTCCAAAAGTTGCGCCGGGATGCCTGGTTGGAGATGGATACTTCGCTGACCACGCTCGAGCAGGTGCGGCTGCTCAATCATACCTTGTTCGAGCGCTATGGTCTGGCCAAACTTCACCGCCGGACGCCCCAACCGGGAGATGCCCTGTTGGGCCAGGTGCTCCAGCAGCGGAAGGGGAATCCCGTGGGCATCGGCATGTTGTATCTCGCGCTGGCGCAGTCCTTGGAAATGCCCCTGTATCCCGTTCAGTTGCGGCATCATTTCCTGCTGTGTTGCCATGACGAGGATCGCATTCCCGAGAAGCCCGGTTCGGGAGCGGATGCGTCCTTTTACATCCATCCTTTCGGGAAGGGGAGCATCATCTTGCCCGGGGATATCGAGGACTTCATCAGCGAATCGGAACGGCAGGCAGGAACGTTTTGCGCCCCCTGTCCCGTCGAGTTTGCCATGGAAAGGCATTTCTACCACGTGGCGTGGCTGTTGGAGCAGCGGGAGCAGACGAGTTTGGCCCGTCAGGTGCGCGAACTCATCGCTCCTTGGGCGTCAAAAACGGAGCATCCGGCGAACGGTGGCAACCACCACCCCGAAATCTGACC
>JBIKTK010000248.1:0-3210 GCA_044348125.1 Flavobacteriales bacterium
CCGGGAGTTCTGGTGGGCTGCGGGGGCGGTGGGGTTGGGGTTGGGCGGGTGGTTCGTTTGGGGGAGCGGACCGGGCATGCGGGGCTGGGTCGAAAGTGCCGCTTTGTTTTTTCGGACGTTTGAGTTTCACCCGGGACTGTATGCGCCGCTGCGGGCAGCAGGCACGGCATGGCTGGGATACAATCCCATCGCATGGCTCGGGCCGGCCTTGGGCATGTTGGGTTGGTGCGGCGCTGCCGCGGTGGCCCTCTGGGGACAGCGGTTCCATTGGGGCGAGCGTTTTGCCTTGGGCTGGGGGATGATCTTGTGCACCGCCACGACCGTGCATCCTTGGTACTTCATTCCCTTGTTTGCGGCGGGTTTGGCCTCCCGCTGGATTGCGCCATGGGTGGCGGCCACGACGGCTGCTGTGAGCTACGTTCGCTACGTTGTGGTTAGCCCCGGTGAGGCATTGCACGCGCCCGATGCCGCAGCATGGGACGGGGCTTGGGCGCTGTCGTGGGGGTTGGTATTCCTGGCCGTGGGCTGGGACCTGTGGCGGTGCCGACGCCCATGCTTGTCTGAAGTTTGACCTACACTCAACCTCAGCGGATGCCGCGCATGATGTAGCCGAAGATCGGGTCGTTTGCCTCGGGCGTCGGATGCAAGAACGGGATGGGCATGTGCCGTGGAGCGGCAAACACCCCCCGGCCCATGAGCTCCTGCAGCGTGTCGTAGACTTCGATGGAACACTTGCCGATGAGCAAGGGCCGCAAATCGCCACCGGACTGCCAGAGACCGTAGACCTCGCGCAGCCCCTGGAGGTAGAGGTAGTCCTTGGTGAACCCCCCTCCGCGGTGCACCCGGGTGGACAGCGCCCAGGCCGCATGGGCCTCCATGTCCCACTCGCGTGTCAGGTACCGGTACGTCTCCACGAAGTCCGCTCCGTGCACCATTTTGTCCACCGCCAGCACCCGGTAGGCCAATTCCCGCAACCGATCCAGGGTCATGTTGCCGCTGAGGTACTCCGCGAGCACGGCCAGGCCTTCCTGGGTCCGGGTGCTCACCCGCGTGCCGATGCGCAGCAACTTCAGGGGTTGTTCCCAGGCGTTGGCGGTGGTGACCATGTGCACCCCGATCTCGTGGTGGACCAGGTAGCGCAGTTCCACGGGGGTGAAGGTGGCGCCTTTGCGCACCAGCACTTTGCGCTGGGCGTTGAGGACCATGGCGCTGGCCACGATTTGGTCGCTGGTTTCGATTTTGCCGGCCAAACCATACGCAGCCATGCCCTCCGAAAACGCCCGCACGGCATCGTCGGTGCCGAGCCGCTTTTGGGGACGGACGGACGCCAGCTCAGGCAAGTGGAGGAGGTACGCGGCGTTTTTGAGGTCGGTCGCTGTGGGGGCGCCGTAGTATCGCAGGGAGTTGTAGCGAAAGGCGTCGGTGCCCACGGTGGCCAGCATGTCCACCTTGTCGAGGTAGGCGCTGACGGTGGATTCGAAGAGGTGCCGGATGCCGGTGTCTTCGATGCGTTCCACGGGGATGCGAAGCAACTGGCGCTTGAGGGGGAGGGGTTCGAGGTGGTGGGGCCGGTAGGTGAATTGGGGGTTCACGGAGGCGCGTGCGGCGAAGAAGGCACGTTTTTCCCGGTCCGCGTTGGTCGGGTTGACCCGGTTGAGGATTTCCAGGTCGCGGACGCACGCGTAGAGTTCCTGGTCCACCTTCCGGACGGTGGCGTCGAGGGGATGGCGGCGGACCCAGGGGACCGCCTGGCCCGGGGCGTGGGTGTGCCGTTCGGCGAAGCCTTGGGCATGGGCGAGGATGGCGGTCCGCAGGGCGGTGCCGACGGCTTCGGCGACGGCGGGGAACCGGTCTCCGGTTTCCTCATCGCAGTACACTTTGCAGACTTCGGTCGCCAGGACGAGGCACCCCGGCCGGGCCAGGTGGGCGAGGTTGTACCCGTGGCCCAGGAAGACGTCGTTCACGGCGCACCGGGGGTCGATGCTGGGTGGGAGGGGCTGTTGGCCGAGGAGTTCGGCGAACTGGGCCACGTCGGGCGCCCAGCTCGCCGAGAGGCGATCGGTGCCGAGGTTCCAGGTGGGGACGGGCCGGTTCCAGCGCTTCCCGTTGTAACTGTGCACGTCATACACGACGCAGGCCCCGAATCGCTGCAGCAACACCTCGGTCAACGCCCACAGGACCTCGTGGAAGCGCTTGTGGCGGGCCAAACTCCGCGCCTTCTCTGCCGGGGTCAAAGCCCGCGTCCACACCTTCTTTCCCCAGGCTTCGTCATAGACAGCGGCATCCGGCGCCCGGTTGAGGTCGTACGCATAGCGGGAATCGGTGCCCACCACCGTGATGGGGAGGCCCTCGATGAACCGGTCGGTGTCCGGATCCTCCTCCTGCCAACGCGAGAAGGCGTCCAGGGCGCACTTGAGCTGCAGTTCATGCCGCAGGGAACTGCCGGCGTGAATCGCCGTAGCGACATGCGGCACATACTGCGCGATGCGGATGTACAGTCCGGTGTCCGAGGCCTGCGCTTCGAAGTCCAGTCCCGCCCGGATGCGGCCGATGATCTCGGCCGTGCTCAGGGAGGGTACCCCACTCATGCCTCGGTGACCGCTTGCCGCAACCGGGCCCGGCGCGCATGCGCCTCGGACCGCCGCCGCACCATGTCCTCCGCCCAGTCGATGATGCGCTCCTGCAACCGGACCTTGTTGAGCCGGTTGATGTTCACGATGCCTCCCGGACTCAATACGTTGACCTCGATGAGTTTGCCCCCGATCAGGTCCACACCGACGAAGAACAGCCCGTCCTGGACGAGCTTGGGGCCGATGGTTTGGCATACGCGCAGCTCCTCCTTCGTCAACGTGTGCTTGTGCACGCTTCCGCCTGCATGCACGTTGCTGCGGGCATCGCCCTCGGCCGGCTTGCGGCGCATGGCCCCGATGGGCTCTCCGTGGAGCATCAGCACGCGCACGTCGCCTTGTTCTGCACCCGGCACGAAGTCCTGCAAAATCACGTAATTCGACTCGCCGTCCTTCCCGCTGATGTAGAAGTCCAGCAGGGAGTTGATGTTCTGCATGGCCCCTTTCTCGATCACGATGACCCCGCTGCCTCCGAAGCCGTTGAGGGGCTTGAGAATCATCTTCGGCGCGTCGCTCTCCCGGACCACCTTCAACAGGTACTCCTTGTTTTTGCTCACAAAGGTCCGCGGCGTGATCGTGTGGG
>JBIKTK010000249.1:0-3197 GCA_044348125.1 Flavobacteriales bacterium
CAGCACCTCGGGCAGGTTGCGCAGCATCGCCCCGAAAGATTCCGCAATGGCCTGCATGCCCAGGCAGACCCCGAGGACCGGAATGCGTTGCGCTGCCGCCACCGTGATCAGGTTCATGAGCTGTCCTGCCTCGGCAGGCAACCCCGGACCCGGCGAGAGCACGATGCCATCGTACCCCGTCGTCGCCATCGGTTGGATGGCATCGTTGCGGTGCACATCCACCTGGGCCCCGGCACGGACCAGATAATGCTGCAGATTCCACGTGAAGGAATCGTAGTTGTCGAGCAGGAGGATGCGCATGGGATGGTGGATGCAAATTTGGCATATCGCCTGTGGCTTGCGTTCCATCGTTGAAAACTTAATCTCCGGACGGAAGCTCCGTGGAAATTCGTAGTTTTCGCCCATGTCGCAAACCGTTCAAACATCCCAAGCTGCCGCGCCCGTGGCGGCGTACAGCCAGGCGGTCACCGCTGGAGATTTGCTCTTCGTGAGCGGACAAATTCCCATGGATCCTGCCACCGGCACCTTGGTCGGCGACAGCGTGGAGGCGGCTACCCGGCAGAGCCTCACGAACATCACCCGCATCCTGGAGGCCGCAGGGTCCCACCTCGGACAGGTGGTGAAAGCGACGGTGTTCCTCATCGATGCCGCCGACTATGGCGGGATGGACGCCACCTACCGGGAGATCATGCCCGAGCCCTTCCCCGCACGGGAAGCCGTTTTTGTGGCCGGATTGCCCCGGGGCGCTCGGGTCGAAATCTCGGTCATCGCCCACCTCAAGCGGGGCTGAACCCGCAGCATCTCATGTTTTTCCGAAAAATTCTATACTACCTCAACCCGCTCAACCTGTTCAAGCGGGAGGCGGGGGCCGAAGTGAACCTGCGCGTGATGCACGGCATCAACAAGATCAGCTTCCTGGTCTTCCTGCTGTGCTTGCTGGTGATGGCGATCCGCTGGGCGTCGCGCTGAGGCGCACGTGTCCGCCCCCGCGAGGGCGTTGACCCGGGCCTTGTGCTCAGAAGATGATGCGGCCGTCCGAGCCGCGGGCCTCGATTTTCAGATCGCGCAACATCGATGCCTTGATGTTGAGCCGGACCATGAAACTCTGGCGGAAGCCGTTGGGGATCCACTGGAAGTTCAGTTCCCAGCAGTGGAGGTCCCAGTAGAGGTTGAGCTGAGACGGGGTGAATTCCCGCGAGACGAGGTCGTAGCCGGATTGAACATCCAGTTTCCAACGGTCCCACAGGGTGACCCCTCCTCGGAACACCACACCTTGGTCGATGATGGCCGTGTCCCGTTGGTAGGCGGGCAACCAGACCCGGTTGAGCTGGACCGTGTAGTCGAGCCGGGCGTTCCAGGGGAAGTCCGCATTGGGGGCCGATTGGAGGGGAAGCCCCCAGGCCGCGTTGAGCCGGGTGAGCCGAAGACCGCCTTCCGACAGCGGGATGAACCGGTCCACGCGGCGGCCCAAGGAGTCCCGTTGGTAAGCGCTCTGGGTTGCCGTCAGGTTCACGGAAACCCGATCGAAGAGCGTGGTGAAAGCCCGGGTCGAGACGTCGCTCAGGCGAACCGAATCCGCCAGCATGTTGTACTGGAACGACGTCACCAGGTTGTCGATGAGCTTCACCTTCCGCGGGGCGTCCCCGTCCGGGTCCTGCACCTTTGCTTCGAGGTTTTGGCTTAGCGAGAAGTTGATGGCCCCCGCTGCCGCGATGTCTTGGGGTTGGAAACGATTGATTGAGAACGGGTTGAAGGCGATTTGGCCTTCGCCTGCTGCCAGCTGCCGCGTCCGCAGCTGTTCCGGATTGTAGGCCAAACCGACCGAAGGGCTCAACACGTGCCGCACCGCGGTCACCCGCCGGTCCGGGCCCCGCTCGAAGGTTCCATAAAACCGGGTCGAAGCATCCGCTGACACGCGCCAGTCCCGGGTCGTTTGCCAAACCGACAACGTGTCCTGGTCCAGCCCCCAGACGCCGGGACTCGTCTCCACCGCCTGGGCATCGATGGCCCGCAGGGTCCAGTACTCGTTGTAACTGGCCTGCGGAGTGATGCTCACGAAGCCCAGCCGCAAGGCGGTGGAGGCGGTCAGGTTGTGCTTGATGCCGTGGCGCAGGATCATTTCGTCCCAGGCCCGGTTCTGGAGGACACTGTCCGTGGCCGACAAGGTTTGCTCGAAGCGCGAAGATCCCGCCAGGGCGAGTTCGCTCCAGAACTTGCGATGGCCGGGGCGCATCTGCAGGAGTTGGGCCAGGGACGTCCTGGCGAGGTTGAGGGTCAGCGACGGCAGGGTCACCTCCACCTGACCGGTGCGGGAATTCTGGGAATGGCGGGCACTCGAAGCGAGCGAAATCGGTCGCCCCCGGAAGCTGCGCGACCACTGGATGCTCGACTGGAACGTGTTCGACAGGTATTCCTGCTGCGTGCTGGTGAGGTTGTTTTGGAAGTTGTTCGCGCTGCCGAAGTTCACCGACGCATTGAAGCGGCTCAGGGGGCGGGACTTTGCGTCCTGCGCGTGGTTCCAACGGACAAAAAACGTCCGGTCGATGGACAAGTTGCTGCTGCCCGTGTACCCGAGTCGCCGGTTCTGGAAGCTGAGCTGGACGTCCCCCGCGCCGCGGTACCGGACGTTGTAGCGCGTTTGGTTCCGAACCGCCCAGCTGCCCCCGGTGTAGATGTCCGCCAGCAACCGGGTGTCCGCGTAGTTGCCGATGGGCAGGTAGTAGCCCAAATCCTTCAAGAAGAACCCCAACTCCCGGCCATCCCCATAGCCCGGCATGAGCAACCCGTGGCTGCGTTTCTCCGGCGCCGTGGGGAACCAGCCGAAGGGCAGGGCCAGTGGGGTGGGAATCTTGCGGAACTTGAGGTAGAATGGTCCGGTGACCACCTTGTCCCCCGGAATCATGATGGCCCGTTGGAGGTGGAAATGGAAGTGGGGATTGGGGGCATCGCAGGTGGTGAACTTGCCGTGGGCGACGTGGATGCGCTCATCTTCCTGTCGTTTGGCCACCCCGGCATGGAAATACGCTTCGCCCTGCACGGTCACGGCCTGGGTGCTGATGCCCCTGCGGGTACGCAGGTCGAAGCAGAGGGATTCCTGCTCGAACTGCATGTCGCCTTGCTGGAGAACGGGGCGCCCGACCCACGCTCCGGTGGAATCCCGGCGGCCCCAGGCACAGGCCTTGTCCTCGGCGCGGTAG
>JBIKTK010000250.1:0-3161 GCA_044348125.1 Flavobacteriales bacterium
CGGTCCCAGTCGCAGGATTGAAACGTGAGTACAGTCGCTGCGGAAACATCGACCAGGGTGATTTTGTGTTTGGCCTGAAAGCGCGTATTCCCTTCAAAATCAAAGCGCAACGAAACGATGGGGTAGACTTCTGCGTTTTGCAGCTTGTCGATGTTGATGACGCCGAGGCCACGCAGGGCAAACTGGTGCAGGAAGGCCCCCTGCTGGGCGAGGTAGCGCTTTTCGGCGGCGAGCAAGGCGAGTTGGGCCTCCCAGCGGTCGAGGTCGGCGGCAAAGGCGCGCTCCACGCGGGCGAGCTGGCGGCGGTTGAGGCGCGGCACGGCATGGACGGTCTCGGTGTGGCGAACGATCGCGCCGTCGCCTTGGACGGCTTCGTAGGTGAAGGCCAAATCATACGTCCCATCGCCCCGGGGCTCCAGGGCGAGTTGGTCCCAGTCGGCGCGCAGGGTCTGCACGGGGGGCTGGGCGCCGGGGGTGTCGGGGATCCAGTCCCAGGTGACGCCCTTCCAAGCCTGGAGGTGGGGCGCCCCCTCGGGGTCGCCGTAGAGGGTGAAGGACCAGGGTTCGGCGGGGAGGACGGCGGGGGCGAGGGAGTCGGGGGCGCTCGGGGGGACGGGGCCGCGGGCGATGGTGGCATCGACTTCGGCGAGGGCGGCGTCGCGCTCGGCGTGGGGCACGGTCTCGAAGTTGCCGGGGACGGACCAGCCGCCCGCGTCGTCGAGGGCCCAGAGTTGGAATTCGTCACCGGCAGGGTGATGCGAGGCCAGGGCGACGCCGATTTCCCGACCGGGGCGCAGGTCCAGGGGGGCGCCCCCATCCGCGGCCTGGGCCCGGACTTCGAGCATCCCTGCCGACTGCAGGTGGGCCGCCCCTCCGGGGTCCTGCTGCATGGGAATGCCGGCCCGCAGCATGTCCCAGGCCCCCTGGAACTCCCGCACCGAGAGCTCCACCTCGTCCGGCGCCGTCCCGTCCGGCCCCACAAACGCATCGGCCGGCACTTCCAACCGCGTCCCCGTGCCGAGGCGGATCTCCGTCGCCTCGCCCTGGCACAACGTCCACCGCAACATCGGCACGTCCTGCTCCGCCCGGGGCGGCCTCAGCCCCACCGGGTAGTCCGTCCACCACGTCCACCACCCCACCGCGACCCCGGCAAACGCCGCGATCCCGGCCAACGCCGCGACCCCGCTGCGCCCCGCGACCCCGCTGCGCCCCGCCCCCCCCTGCTTGCTACCTGCTGAACTTGTCATGACTGGATGGATTTGAACTTTGACTATTGCGGAATAGAATGGCAATACAACATCCCATCGCGGCATCCGTACAGGAGCTCTACCCGACCGTCGCCATCTACATCGAGCAACTGGGGCCGGGACTCGCTCGAACCGGGCAATGCGTACGACGCATGCACCCGGAACGTAACCGGATCCACCACGTGCAACCGGCTTTGCTGGCTGCTTTGGCGGGTGAACTCCTCGATGTACATCAACACCTCCTGCCCCTTCCAGCGCGTGGGCTGTAGCGCGGAGCGTGCATCCGACAGATCCAACTCCACTCCTGAAGCCACGCGGTTCACGGTCAGCACAGGTTCCGTGGACCGCAACTTGAGGACGTACTTGCCGTACACGCGCAGTTGCTCAGCGCCCGGTGCCGTTGGCTGGAACGGCGCATACCCGAAATCCAGCGGCACCGTCACCGTCGGCAGGCGCTTGCCCGACGGCAGCAGCACCCGCTCGATCGTCGTCTCCTCCTTCCGCCATTCCCGATGCACCAGCACCAGCACCGTCCCCTCGGGATGGTCCAGCAGGATGGGCTGCCACGCCGCATCGCCGCCCTGTTGGGCGTGGTAGATTGTGCGGCCGGTTTGGCCTGACAAACACATGATTTCATCCCCATTGCTGTAGGCCAAATCCAGCACCCCATCCCGGTCCAAATCCCGCAGCACGGGCTCCATGAAGTAAATCCTCCCCCGCGAAGCAGCTGCAGCTACCCGGTAGACCCAGCGCTCCTTTCCGGGTTTCCAGCCCTCGAATTCGGGGGCGTAGTGGACCCAGAGGGTGGCGCCGGTGGTGGGATGGACGGCGCGGACTTCGCCCTGCTCGGTCGCGAAGACGATGGCCGGGTCGCCGGACTTGCGGCGGATCAGGCTCGGGGCGTGTTCCACATCCCCCGAGGTGGGCAGGCGCCATTGCAGGGCCCCGTCCCGCGCTCGGTAGCACAAGAACTCGTCGTTGTCATTGCCGAAGTAGATGTTGCCTTGGTGGGCGAGGACGCCGTTCACATCCAGGTCGCCCCAAGTGTCGGCGCCGAGCAGGTCGATCCTGCGTCCGGTCTTCGCATCCAGGACGTAGACGCCGTTGTCGATGTCGTGGTACCAGTCGTTGAAGGCGTGGCCGTTGGAGCCGACGAAGAGCCGGCCGCCCTGGAGGGCAAGCCGGGTGCGGAAGCTGAGCTGCTCCACTTGGGCCTTCCAGCGCAGGGGAAACGCCTCGCCCACAGCGGGCAGGGCGGCCACGGGTCCCGCCGCGCTCCCCCCGCCGACCGCGCTCCCCCCGCCGACCGCGCTCCCCCCGCCGACCGCGCTCCCCCCACCGACCGCGCTCCCCCCGCCGACCGCGTCCACCCCTGCCACGGCCCGTGCGGGTCCGATGGCCCGCAACCGGGGAACCACCACCCCCAACGACATCCAACCAGCGAAGAGGAGGCACCCCCCCACGGGCACCAGCACCCACCGGGGCACCCCCGCTCCCCGGGACCTGCGCCCCCACCGGAACTTCAGTTTCTCCCAGGAAGGCAACGAAAGAAAGCGAAAGGACTTCATGGTATCGGTTTTTGGAAGGTGGTTCTACTACCATAACCGACGTTTCAATGAAAATAGTATACGCCCTCCCGAGAAGTCCTTTCTCAGGCCCCTCCCTCACCCCATCGGCCCCCCGCGGTCCCCCCTCAACCTGGCCGCAGCCCGGCCAAATGGACCGCATGCACCGCCGCCCACGCGGCCGTCTCGGTCCGCAGGCGGTGGGGACCCAAGTCCACCTCCCGAACCCCGGCCGCCCGCCCTGCCGCGACCTCCGCGGGCGTAAAATCCCCCTCTGGCCCGATGGCCACCCAAACATCGCCCGCGGCGGGTGCCACCTGAATCAAATGGGGCTTAGGCCCCTCCACCG
>JBIKTK010000251.1:0-3123 GCA_044348125.1 Flavobacteriales bacterium
ACGAAACAAATCCAGGGCATTGAGCCGCGCATTCTGTCCCTTGTTGCTGTGGAGGGCCCGGACCCCTCCTTTGAGGTGGGTTTCGAGGTAAGAAGCCAAGGACTCCGCTTGGGATTTTTGGCTCACGAACACCACGGCCCGATCGCTGGCGTGCGGCCCATTGAGCAATTGGGCCACCACCCAGTGCTTGGTGGCCTCGTTGGGAACTTTCATCTTGAACTGGCGAACCCCTGTGGCGGTGGTGGCGGGAGGGGTGATTTCCAACCGCTGCGGCCACAGGAGAAATTCGTCGGCCAAACGCTCAACCTTTGCAGGAAAGGTGGCACTGAAGAGCATGTTCTGTCGCTTTCTGGGGACGAGTTCCTGGATTTGGCGTAGCTGGGGCATGAACCCCATGTCCATCATGCGGTCTGCTTCATCCAAAACCATGTAGCGAATCCGCTTCGGGTCCATCCCTCCCCGCTGGTAAAGTTCCAAGTATCGATCGGGCGTGGCTACCACCAAATCCTGTCCAGCCATGAGGTCAGCGAGTTGCGTCTTGTAGCCGACTCCACCGAAAAGCGCCAAGACACGCAACTCCGTATGCTTGGCAAATTTGGTTGCTTCTGCGTGGATTTGGATGACCAGTTCTTTGGTCGGTGCCAGCACCATTGCCCTCGGGTGGTCCCCTTGGGGAAACTTGAGCATTTGGAGCAAAGGGAGCAGGAAGGCAGCCGTTTTTCCCGTTCCTGTTTGGGCGATGGCAATCAGGTCCTGGCCAGATAGCAAAATGGGGATGGCCCGCTCCTGGATGGGGGTAGGTTCTTGATAGCCAGCATCTTCTACGGCGCTTAAGAACTGACGGGTAAGTTTGAGCGCTTCGAAGGTCATGGGCCAAAGTTACGTGGTAACTTGCGCCCCCATGGAAGGTCCGCAATTCGATGACATCAGGCCCTACCGCAATGAGGAAGTGCCCGATGCGGTCCGCCAGTTGCTCGCTTCGGGCGATTGGACGCCCATCTTGGCACCTTGGGTCGGTGAGTCTGCTGCCCAAGTGCTGTTGGAACGTGCAGGGCAGGTGGCGAGCATTGAAGATTTTCAGGCTCAGATTTCTCAGCCATTGGTGGAGGCCATCCTCGCCAACACGACGGATGGTGTGTCCTTCGAGATGCCAGTGGATTTTGATCCCGTAGGGGCTTTGTTCATTTCCAATCACCGGGACATTGTGCTGGATCCGTCGTTGATCAACGTGGCCCTGGCTCGCACCGGAGCCCCCACGACGGAGATCGGCATCGGGAGCAACTTGCTCCGTTTGCCTTGGGTGGAATGTTTGGTGAAGTTGAACCGGAGTTTCATCGTTCGCAGGGGAGGGACGCCCCGGGAGCAGTTGGTCAACAGCAGCCAGGTTGCGGCATATGTGAGGCAGGTGGTGCTCGAAAAGCGCCGCAGTGTCTGGTTGGCACAGCGGGAAGGAAGGGCCAAGGATGGAGACGACCGAACCTCTCCGGCGCTCATCCGCATGCTATTGGATGGTGGGGGACGTGCGGCTTGGGATGCCCTCCGGGTTCATCCGGTTTCACTGAGCTACGAGTGGGATCCTTGTGATGCCATGAAAGTTCGGGAGTTGCTCATTCGGGAAGCCCAAGACGGCAAATACGAAAAGGCAGCCGGAGAGGACGAGCGCAGCATGAAGTTGGGATTGTTCGGTCCCAAGGGAAGGGTGGTGGTCCATTTCGGTGAACCCATTGCCTTTGTGGAGGGCCCCGGACGGGCGCCTGCCAACTTGGCTACGGCCTTGGATCAGGCATTGTTTGGAGGGTTCCGGGTTTGGCCCAACCAAGTGTGGGCAGCCAGGAAGTTGGGTCCACCAGAAGGACACGAATGGGAAGATCGCCATGGCCCCCTGAATGCGGCGGAAACCGAGGCCTGCGAGGCACGCATCGCCGCTGTGGTGGAAGAGGTTCAGCGAACCACGGATTTCCCCGCGGAGGCCATTGCGCAACGCTGGTGCCAAATGGTGGCCCAGCCGCTCTGGAACGTCGAAGCGATAGGAGAGGGGGCAAAGCGCCCGTCGGCCATGCGGTGTCCCGTCAATCCGGAGTGAGGCACCGGGGTGTTGGTCAGAACCGGTGGAACCGAGTTGCGGTTAGGTCGATTCGGAAAAGGGGGTAGCTGCGTGTGCCCAGGAGAGGGCGATGGAGCCAGCGACTCCCGCGTTGAGCGACTCGGCGCGGCCGGCTCCTGGGATGGAGCACACGGTGTGGCCTCCACCAAGCCAGGCCGCGGAGATCCCATGGGACTCAGATCCGACCAGAAGGTAACAAGGTCTCCAGCGGTGCTGGGGCAGGGGCGTACCCCGGGCATCCAGGACCACCCAGGGAAGTTCCGGATTGCAAGACTGGGCTTCGGACAGGGGGGCCTGGTGCACGGGGAGGCGGAAGGCGGAACCCATCGAGGCCTGGATGGTCTTGGGGTTCCAGGCATCCACGGAGGTCTCGCTGATCCAGACGCCCCGGGCACCGAACCAGTCCGCGCTTCGGATCAGGGTTCCGAGGTTGCCCGGGTCTTGGATTCCATCGGCGACCACAATGACGGGCAGGGGAGACCATGCGTTCAACGTCCCCCCTTCCCATCGGAAAAAATCCGGCGAAACCCTGGGGATGCTGGCCACGGCGAGGATACCGGGGGGCGTGGACTGGGCTGACATGCGCTTCATTTGGCCTGCAGAAACCACCGTCCAAACCGAGAGCAAACCCGCTTCCACAAAGGGTTCCACACGGGGCTCAGCGTATATTCGCACGACATCGCACGCACTGGCGCACAACTCCATGACCCCCTTGACGCCTTCCACGACGAAGCGCCCTGCTGCATGCCGGGATTTGCGGTCTTTCAGGGCCCGGATGGATTTGATTTCCTCGTTGGTGACCATGTGCTTGCGAAGGTACGGCTCGGGCCGCAGCCGTCGCATGGCGGGCGTGTGCTCAACCGCAGCCACCGGATGCTTCCTCATCACGGGTTGCTCGCTCACGCGCACTTTGCCTGAAGGCCAAATGCTCTTGGACAAGCAATCCATCGATTGGCAGTTCCCTTCCGACTCCACGTCAGGAAGGATTGCGCGATCCGTCGTTTTGCCGGATGCGAATG
>JBIKTK010000254.1:0-3115 GCA_044348125.1 Flavobacteriales bacterium
TGCCCTGACCAACTGAACGGCACACGCCTCAGGAGAGAGCCCGCCGCCGGTTTTCTCATCCATCGTGCCCTGAACACTTCCGTCGCCCACCATGGCATTCATGGAAATCTCAGTGCGGATGAAACCTGGACAAACCAGCGTGATGCGCAAACCATCATCGTGGTGCTCGGCGCGCAGGGCTTCAAAAAAACCATGCAGGGCATGTTTGGCGCCACAGTAACCACTTCGCAAAGGCGATGCGAACAACCCCATCAAACTGGTCACCACGGCTATTTTTCCGGCGCCTTGAGACAGGAAATGGGGGAGCAGGGCCTTGGTCAATGCAACCGTTCCGAAGTAATCCACTTCCATGATCCTCCGGTCAACCTCCAATGCGGTATCCTTGGCCATGGAACGCTGACTGATCCCGCCGCAATGGACCACCCCGTCGATTCGACCGGCCCATTCGAGGGCTTCCTGACATTTTCCCGGAAGGCTATCTGCCCAGGCCAAATCCAATGGCAACACCAAGATTCTCTCAGGAGGGAGTTGGTGAGCGTGCACCACCTCCTCCAGGGCATCTGGCCTCCGAGCCGACAGGATGACCCGTGCTCCGGAGCGGGCCAAGATTACGGCGACAGCCTTTCCAATGCCACTGCTCGCGCCCGTAACCCACAGGGTTTTCCCAGTCCAATGCGAAGATTTATTCATCCGAGTTTCATCATGAAGAGTGCCATGAGCAGCATGATGCCATTTTCCGCGACGGTCACCCAACCAACGGGTTGGCTCAAGGCATCCCCCAGGCAAGCACATCGAATGAAATCCTTGCGGAAAATCACCTGAAGCGGACCGACAATAGACACCATCAACCAGAGGGCAATCAACCCATTCCAAAGTCCCAAATCAGGCACCACGAGGTAGGACCATCCGGCGGCCCATTCCAAAAAAGGAAAGGACCAAGCGTACACAGGGGCGCGTCGGGCCACGACATCATACCGCCGAAACAAAGCCACAAACCCCCGCAAATTCATGACCTTGAAGAGCCCAAAAAACAAGAAGTACCCCACCATGGTGAACCGCATGAAGGCATCCATCCAGGGTGTTTCCGCCTCGGTGGACATCCAGTGCGCCCCCCATGCAGCCAGGGCTACAATCTGAGCAAAAACCACCAGCAAAGGAAGATATCCCCGCAACCGAGTGCCATCCTCTTGTGGTGCCGATGCGGGGTGCATGGGCACCTCAGCAGGTGGTGGGGCTGAGGGGGATGAAAACGCGGAAGACCCTGCTACGGTATAACCCGCATCGGAAATCGTATGGGAGATCACATCGGCCGGGGTGCCCGGGGACACCCAAACCAGTACCTTGCCCGTGTCCAAGAATACCTCAACGCTCTGGACGCCCTGCACCGCTGAAAGGGCTTCCCGCACCCTTTGCTCGCAGCTTTTGCACGTCATGCCACGCACCTCCAACCGGAGCATGCTCGCAGGTTGGGAGGGGGGGGGAGACTCCCAATCAGGCGTCGATGTTGGCATACTTGGCGTTCTCTTCGATGAATGCTCGCCGGGGTGGAACCTCGTCGCCCATCAACATCGAGAAAACATGGTCACAGGCAGCCGCATTCTCGATGGTCACTTGGCGCAGGGTTCGGTTTTCAGGATTCAAGGTTGTTTCCCACAACTGCTCGGCATTCATTTCCCCCAAACCCTTGTAACGCTGGACATTGATTCCAGAATCAGCCCCGCTGGCTGTACGGAACCGTTCGATGGCCGCATCCCGCTCCGCATCGTTCCAGCAATACACCTGCCGGGAACCCTTCTTGACCAAGTAGAGTGGGGGGGTGGCGATGTACACAAACCCTTTTTCGATCAACTCCTTCATGTGGCGGAAGAAGAAAGTCAGGATCAATGTTTCGATGTGGCTGCCATCGACATCGGCGTCGCACATGATCACCACCTTGTGATACCGCAAACGCGTCAGATTCAGGGCACGTCCGTCTTCCTCCGTGCCCAGGGATACGCCGAGCGCGGTGTAGATGTTTTTGATTTCCTCGTTGTCAAAGACCCGATGTTGCATGGCCTTTTCGACGTTCAGGATTTTTCCACGGAGGGGCATGATGGCCTGAAAATGCCGGTCCCGGCCTTGCTTGGCCGTACCACCTGCCGAGTCCCCTTCCACCAAGAAGAGCTCACAGACGGCCGGATCCTTCTCGGCGCAATCCGCCAGTTTTCCGGGCAGACCGGAACCGCCCATCACCGTCTTGCGCTGCACCATTTCCCGAGCCTTGCGCGCCGCGTGACGGGCCTGCGCAGCCAAGATGACCTTGTTCACGATGGCGCGGGCATCCGAAGGGTTTTCTTCGAGGTACGCCTCGAGCATGTCACTCACCGCTTGGCTGACGGGCGCACTGACCTCCGCATTGCCGAGCTTGGTTTTCGTTTGGCCTTGAAACTGAGGCTCTGCCACCTTGACGCTGACCACGGCAGTCAACCCCTCGCGGAAGTCGTCTGCGGCGATGTCAAATTTCAACTTGTCGAGCATACCAGAGGTCTCGGCATACTTTTTCAGGGTCAACGTCAAACCCCGTCGGAAACCCGACAGGTGGGTACCCCCCTCGTAGGTATTGATGTTGTTCACATAGGAGAACAGGTTCTCCGTGAAGGAAGTGTTGTAGGTCATCGCGACCTCCACCGGAATGCCCGCGCGCTCACCTTCCATGTGGATGACCTTGGCGATGAGCGGCTCCCGGTTGCTATCCAAAAAGGTAACAAAATCCTTGAGACCGGCCTCCGAAGCAAAAACTTCTTGCTTGTAGCCTGAAGGGTCCTCCGTGGGGGTCCGTTCGTCTGTGAGTGTGATGGTGATTCCCCGATTCAGAAACGCAAGTTCCCGCATCCGGGTGGCCAAGGTGTCGTAGTTGTAGACCAAGGTCTCGAAGATGGTCTCGTCCGGTTGGAACTGAACCACCGTTCCCGTCTTGTCCGAAGTGCCGATCTCCCGAACCGGATACAACTCTTTTCCCCGGCTATACTCCTGTTCGTACACCTTGCCCTCCCGATGAACTTCTGCCCGGAGGTGGACCGACAGCGCGTTCACACAGGAAACTCCGACGCCGTGCAGACCTCCGGATACCTTGTAG
>JBIKTK010000253.1:0-3115 GCA_044348125.1 Flavobacteriales bacterium
CGCGGATGGAAGCAGCAGCAATGGCACCCGAAGGATGGATTTTTGATCGGGCGGAGGATTTGCGGGGCTGGTTGGCAGCGCAGCGTGCGTCGGGTGCGACCATCGGTTTTGTCCCCACGATGGGGGCCCTGCACGCGGGCCATGGTTCCCTGGTGGCACGATCGGTGGCGGCGGGCCACCGCACCGTGGTCAGCATCTTTGTCAACCCGACCCAGTTTACCGAGCAGGCTGATTTTGAAGGATATCCGGTCACGTTGGCGCAGGACTTGGAGGGCTTGCGTACCTGGGGGGCAGCGGCGGTTTTTGTCCCGACCGTGGACGAAGTCTATGGGGGCGAAGTGGCGGTGGAGTCGGTGCACTGGGGTCCCGCATTCGGGGGGTACGAGGCGGCGGATCGCCCGGGCCATTTTGACGGGGTGGTGGCGGTGCTGGACCGGCTTTTTCGGGTGGTGGCGCCAGACGCGGTGTTCATGGGGGAGAAGGATTTGCAGCAGTTGGCCGTGGTCCGCGTGCTGGCGGGCCGGCGGTTTCCGGGGCTGCAGGTGGTCGGGTGTCCTGTGGTGCGAGAGCCGGATGGGCTGGCGATGAGTTCCCGGAACCGCCGGTTGGGCGCCGAGGCCAGGGAGCAGGCGCGGGCGTTGTATCGGGTGTTGCGCCGGATGGGGGAGGAGGTGGCGTCGGGCGAGGCGCCCACCACCGCCTTGGAACGGGGGCGCCGGGCGTTGGGGGAGGCCCCGGGTGTCCGGGTTTTTTACTTGGACCTGGTGCAGGGGGAGGATTTTGCGCCGTGGTCACCCGCCGCTTCGGGCCCCACCTATGCCATCGTTGCTGCCGAAGTCGGCGGGGTTCGGTTGCTGGACAACATCCCTTTGACCAGTCCGTCAGGAGGGCAAGTGGGTGCCGGGGAAGTCACAAAATGACCCAAAATTTGGCCTAAAAGGCAACCCTTCGGCGGATGCCAGTGGATTTTGCCCCAAATTGCGACCCAAATTTCCAAGTCATGAGCCCAGGACCCGGACAAATCATTTTGATCGCACTGATCGTCATTCTGCTCTTCGGCGGGAAGAAGATTCCAGAGTTGATGCGCGGCCTGGGCCAAGGCGTGAAGGAATTCAAAGACGCCACCAAGGGCGAAGACAAGGACAAGGACCGGAAGGACGAAAAATAAGGGCATGGCGGGAAGGAATTTTTTTCGGTTGGGAGCATCCTGGGTGGTGTTGGTAGCCAGTTGGGGGAGTACAGTGGGGGCGGCAGAAGTGCCCGCCGGAAAATCCGTTTTGACGGAACAAGGTCCCGCCCTGCAGGATCCCTCGGGGGCGGGGTTGACCCGGCTGGAAGCGGCGCCAGCATCTGCATCGGCAGTGGCGACAACGTCGGAAACCCCCGTTGCGTCGGTGGGTCCCGACACCACGATGTTTTCTTGGGAACAGACCTGGCGCAGTTGGTGCGCTGAATCCCAGTGCATCAGCGAGGATGTGGGCATTTGGACCCAATCCCACGGGGAATCAGATGTTCCGGCCTTGGACGCAGAGTTGGTTCAGGCCCGGTTGGCCATTTTGGACGCGGGCTCGCCCATGGATTTCACCTGGAACGAAGTCGTTCACCAGCGCATCGCCCACTTCGCGGCGAACCGCAAGAAGCACATCGCCCTCATGTTGGGCCGGGGAGCCCAGTATTTTCCCCTTTTCGAGGAGGCCTTGGACCGTCATGGCTTGCCGATGGAGTTGAAGTACCTGTCCGTGGTCGAGAGTGCTTTGAATCCAGTGGCCAAATCACCGGCAGGTGCTGGAGGATTGTGGCAGTTCATGCACCCGACTGCGAAAATCATGGGTTTGCGGGTGGATGCATATGTCGACGAGCGACAGGATCCAATCCGGAGCACCGAGGCGGCTTGCCAGTACCTCTCGAAGTTGCATGATTTGTATGGCGATTGGTTCATGGCCTTGGCGGCATACAACTGCGGACCCGGCAATGTGAACAAGGCCATCCGGCGCAGCGGCAACAAGACCAACTATTGGGAAATCAGGCCTTTCTTGCCATCAGAAACCCAAGGTTACGTGCCCGCTTTCGTCGCCATCGCTTACATGATGGAATACCATGGTGAGCACCAAATTGCCCCGGTGGACGCCATGGCCTTTGCTGCAGAAATGGACACCATCATGGTTCGCAAGCCCATGTCTTTCCGCGACATTTCAGCCGCTACGGGCATCGAAATGACATTGTTGGAGGCGTGGAACCCCATGTACCGGTTGCAGTACATTCCGGCGGGTGTGGAACACATGCCCCTGCGGTTGCCAGTAGAGTGGGTGCCGAGCTACCTTGCTTTTGAATCCCAAATCCCCGCAGCTCTCTCACCCCGGGTCACTGCTGCTCCTGTTGCTTCCGCTTCATCGGCCACGCGAGCTTCGGCGTCTGGATCGACCCTTGTGTACAAAGTCAAGTCAGGAGACGTATTGGGATCCATCGCCAAGCGACATGGGGTCACGGTCCAGCAGATCCAGAAATGGAATGGCCTGCGTGGCACAACCATCCATCCGGGTCAGAAGTTGACCATCCATGGCCGCGGCCACAGCTCATAAATCCATGGGCCGCTGGTGGTTCGCGGCAGTTTTCTTGGCCACAGTCGGCTTCACCGGCTGCACCGATTCCGTAGGAGAGGGCCAGGCGCTTCCTTCTCACGTGGGTGCATCCGGTGAGTTGTTGGTGGTTTTGGACGCGCCGGAGAGTGAAGCGGTTCAGGTGTTGTTGGATTCCATCGTTGCCGTTTTTGAAGACCCGTACGACGTCCTTCCGCAACTGGAGCCCAGCTTCACCCTGATGGTCTTGCCCCGTTCTGAGTTTGATCGGTTTTGGAAGCCCCACCGAAACGTGCTGGACATCGATTTGGGCGACCGATTGGACACCCAGGAACCCTCGGTTCGGATGTTCCGGGACAAGCATGCTCGGGGTCAAGTCTACATCCGGGCCATGGGCCGCAGCGCCAGTGCACTGGCCCAGTTGATTGCCCAACGGGCCGTGGAGATGCGGACGGTGCTGCACAACGAGGAGATCAAACGGTTCCAGGACTTGCACGGATTGACCCGCAACGAAGTGGTGGCAAACCGGTTGGAGAAGG
>JBIKTK010000016.1:0-9556 GCA_044348125.1 Flavobacteriales bacterium
GTTCCAGCTCCCCTTCCCTTTCGAACGCTCCGCGCAGGAGCATTCCCGGTTCTCCGTGGGTGATGTTGGGGCCATCCGTCGCTTGGAAAAAGCTCTTGGTGTGACAGAGGTAATGGACCGCATCCAACACGTTGGTTTTCCCGACTCCATTGGGTCCTACGAACAAATTCACATGGGGTGAGAAGGCCAAATCCGCTTCAACGTGGCACTTGAAACAATGCAATTGCAACCGCTGGATGTGCATCTCGCAAATTTCTCTAATTTTGCGCCCGATTCGGTAGAACCTTCGTGGAACTTCCGTCGTATAAGCTGACGATATTAACCTACACGGACCCCATGGCCCAGAAGAATTCGAACGAAGAACCTTTGATGGTTCAGGTAGAAGAGGCTTACTCCCGAACTGAGAAGTTTGTTGACCAAAACCGCAAGCCCCTGCTATATGTGGGCGGAGGTGTTTTGGCAGTGATCATCGGTTTGTTGGCTTACAAGTATTTCGTCGCCATTCCCGCCGAAATCCGGGCTGAAGAAGCCATCTGGCGTGCCGAGAATTATGCTGAATTGGACTCGTTGGACTTGGCAGTGAACGGAGACGGCTTCTCCGCAGGATTGTTGGAAGTTCTGGAAAACCACAGTGGAACAAAGGCTGCCTCTCGAGCCGCTTACCGTTTGGGAATCTACTACCGCAGCATGGGACAGTACGATGAGGCTTTGAATGCGTTCGAGCAAGTCGATGTTGATGACGATGTCGTTCAAGCGCTCGCCGTAGGAGGGGCTGGAGATTGTCACGTTGAAAAAGGTGCATACGAGGAAGCGGTCAAAGCCTTCGACCGTGCAGTCTCGATCGGTGAATCGGGCAAAGCCCGGGACGTCATTGCCCCAATCTATTTGTACAAATCAGCGCTGGCGAAATTGGAGCTCGGTGACAAGTCCGGTGCCAAATCGGACCTGGAGACCATCGTGGAAGAGTATCCTGCGAGCCAGGCGTTTGCCTCTGCGCAAGGTCTTGCCGCCTCCCTGTAAAGCCCAGGCCTGAAGGAGCCTTGGGCTGGGTGGGGAGCTTGGCCCTGGGATGCCTAATTTTGGGGCATGGCTACAGACGGAAAAAACTTGAGTTTGTTTGATCGGCATAATCTGCCGGACGGTGCCCACTTCCGAGTGGGCATTGTTGTTTCAGAGTGGAATGAACCAATCACCACCGCGCTGCTCCATGGCGCCTTGGAGGTGTTCGCATCTGCAGGTGTCCCCGACGATCATCTGGTGATTCAACGTGTACCGGGCGCTTTTGAGCTTCCCCTCGCTGCCCAATGGTTGTTCGAGCACGAGGGAACGGATGGGGTTCTTGTCGTCGGCAGTGTGATCCGCGGCGAAACCCCTCACTTTGATTTTGTCTGCAATGCCTGCGCACAGGGCGTGATGCAAGTAGGCCTGAAAGCTGGAAAACCCGTGGTCTTTTGTGTGTTGACGGATGAGAATTGGGACCAGGCCAGGGATCGCTCCGGAGGGAAGCATGGCAACAAAGGCATCGAGTGCGCGGTGGCATGCCTTCAAATGATGGATGCTCGTCGGGTACTCACTACTTCTGCCACCGCATGACCCGAATTTGGCCCCGTCGCCCACCTTGGTTGGTGATGCTTATGACTGCCGCATTGCTGCGGTGCTTGTCTGCATTCTACTCGGCAGGATATCTGATGCATGATGACCACTTCTTGGTCCTCGAGGCAGCAGGCTCTTGGTTGGATGGGGAGGACTATAATCTATGGTTCCCATGGAATCAAGAAGCTGCCGGTGTGCCCGTGGGTCCACACCCTGCGAATTTTGCCTATGTAGGAACGCAATTCGTTGTCCTCTGGATGCTGGACCTGCTGGGGGTTGAAAACCCTTTGGTCTTGGCTTTTCTAATCCGGCTTTTTCATGGTTTTTACAGTTTGCTCATCCCGCTCTTGGGTTGGAAAATGGCGGAGAAAATGGCGGGGATGGAAGCTGCCAAGTGGGTGGGCTGGTCCCTGGCTCTCCTGGCTTGGATGCCTTTGCTTTCGGTCCACCAATTGGTAGAAATGGTATGCATTCCACCTCTCATGCTGAGTTTTTGGTGGCTGGTTCGCGTTCCCAGATTGAATTGGGACGTAAAAACACTGTGCATTGCAGGAGCTTGGCTCGGGTTAGCCATGGGGTTGCGTTACCAATTGGGATTGTTTGCATTGGGTTTGGGGATTGCACTTTTTTGGACCGAGGGTGGCAAACGGAATGCAAATTGGTTGATCGAGGTCCTTCCCCTTGCTCTTTCAGCGGGCATCGTTTTCTCCTTGACCCAAGCGGCGGATTGGTGGGTGTGGGGGGAACCTTTCGTTCAATTGCGTGCCTACTTTGGCTACAACACCACCCATGCAACCGCGTACCCCCAAGGCCCCTGGTACCAATATTTCTTGACGCTGGGTGGGCTGTTGGTACCTCCCGTTTCTTTTGCTTGGATGTTTGGATTCGGCCGAATGGTTCGGAAATGGTTGTGGATGGCGCTTCCTGTCCTCCTGTTTTTTGCTTTCCATAGCATCTACTCCAACAAGCAAGAGCGGTTCATTTTGCCCATGGTTCCCTGGCTGGTGTTGTTGGGAACCATTGGATGGCGGGATTTTATGTCAACCAAGCCGAATGGCTCTTCGTGGTTCCGGTGGAACCAATGGGGGTGGCGATTCGCCCTGGTTGTAAACATGATCGGTTTGGCATTTTTGACTCCTGCCGCGTTCAAAACGGCACGGGTGATGGCCATGGACATGTTGTATCAGCAAGGGGACCTGATGAATTTTGTCGCTGTAGAAGTCGATTCTGCCTCCATGCCCCCCCGATTTTACAGTGGCAGGTGGTCACCCTACTATGCTCATTCCATGGAAGCTGATCCAGCGAATGAAAAGGGCGTGATGTGTCGAAATTCTGCACGTCCGTTCCCCAATTATCTGCTCTTTTACGGCAATGAGCACCTTGCCCAACGAATTGAGGATTACAAGCGTGTCTACACCTCCATGACCTATCAAGGGCAGGCCCCTCCGGGCAAATGGGATCGTTTCTTGGCATTTCTCAATCCCATCAACCGTGCTGAACGCGTGATGATTTATCGCATCGATCCGGCCATAGAATGCCCCGATCGAGCTGCGGACAGGAATTAGATTTTATCATACCCTGAATTTCTCCCTTCCATGAAACGTCTTTACATCGCTGTTTTTTTGATGGGTGTTTTGCTCGCTCCGGGCAAAGCGATTGCCCAATATCCGGGTTGGCAGCAGCGGGCGGATTACACCATGCACATCCAATTGGACACCGCCTTGCATCGGGTAAAAGGACGAACAGAACTGGTTTATCACAACCAAAGTCCGGATTCACTGCAGCAACTTTTTTTTCATCTGTTTTTCAATGCCTTCCAACCCGGAAGCATGATGGATGTGCGGAGCAGAACGATCGAAGATCCAGATCCCCGGGTAGGCGAGCGAATTTTTCTTTTGCCCGAATCAGAATGGGGCTGGAGTCGGGTCAATCGGATGACGGTCCAAGGCAAGTCCGTGCAACCGGTGCACGATGAAACGATTCTCCAAGTTCCTTTGCCACAAACCGTTGCCCCCGGAAAGAAGATAACCATCGTTTTCGATTGGGAAGCCCAGGTACCCCGCCAAATCCGGCGGTCCGGCTGGCGAAATGCAGAGGGCATTGAATACTCGATGACCCAGTGGTTTCCGAAGATTTGTGCATACGATCATATGGGATGGCATTCCAATCCATATGTCGGCCGGGAGTTTCATGGTGACTTTGGGAACTATGACGTCACCATTGAGCTCCCGCGCGGATGGAAAATGGGGGCTACCGGAGTTCAACAATCTTTGAAATCTGCTGCAGAAGGCACCTTCCATTGGAGGGCGGAAAACGTAATTGATTTTGCATGGGCTGCGGACCCCGATTATGTACATTTTTCGGAAAAGGTTGGAACAACCGTCCTCCATTTCTATCACCAGCCCCATCCTGATCACGATGCTGCCTGGCAAGCACTTCCAGCCCATACTGCCAGGGCGATGGCTTTCTTGAGTGAACTCATCGGACCTTACCCCTACCCTACCTATTCCGTCATTCAAGGTGGGGATGGCGGAATGGAGTATCCCATGGCCACCTTGGTGACTGGACATCGGAATCTGCGCAGTTTGGTCGGCGTTACGGTTCATGAGTTGGCTCACTCTTGGTTTCAGGCCATACTCGCCACAAATGAAACGCTCTATCCTTATCTAGATGAAGGATTTACCAGCTACGCCACAGCACTTTGCATGGCTCACCTATTTGCCAATGGGGGAAATGCCTCCCCCCATCAACCGGCTTACTCTGGCTATGTCCAATTGACAAAGGACGGAAATGAAGAGCCCTTGAGCACACATGCAGACCATTACATGACCAATGGAGCTTACGGAACGGCTTCCTATTCCAAGGGAGAGTTGATGCTTGCGCAATTGGCCGGTATCATCGGAGCAGAGACCCGCGACGCGGGATTGCGCCGTTACTTTCAGGAATGGGCCTTCAAACATCCCGGTCCCCAAGACTTCATGCGCTGCATGGAAAAAGAATCAGGATTGGAATTGGATTGGTACCTACAATACTGGGTGAATACGACGCAAACAATTGATTACGCAGTCTCTGGTATCGTGGAGCGTGCAAATGGGGTCGATGTTTCTCTGGTCCGCTTGGGCAACACGCCCATGCCCCAGGATGTCTTGGTCGTTTTTGAAGATGGCACCAACCAAAGATTCCACATTCCCTTGGTTATGATGCGTGGGCATCGTCCCCTACGTGCTGGTGAAACCTTGTTACCCGATTGGCCCTGGACACATCCCGAATACAAGTTTGCCATTCCGACCACAGCAGGGGTGCATGGCCCAGTGGTTCGTGTTGAAATTGACCCCGATCGGTTGATCATGGATGTGCAACGGTCGAACAACAAATTGGAGCTTGAAACAGGCGTTTCGCGGTCCATTCAAAGGCAATTGAACTGACATGAATCCCCTTCCATCCCATTGGCTCGTTTTGGTAGCCTTCTGGATGGCTTGTCAGCCTCCCAATCCCTCCGACAAAAAATCTCAAACCATTGCCATGCAGCGTGCCACCGACTACCACAGTTTTAGTCGTCCTGAAGAGGCTAGAACAACCCATCTACACTGGGAAGCTCAAGTAGATTTTGAGAAACAGAGCATCCAAGCCACTGCGCGCTACCAGTTGGATGTGGCGGAGGATGCACAGCGGGTGATCTTCGATATCCAAGGACTTGAAATCGATGCAGTTCTCGTGGACGGTGTGAAGGTGGATTACAAAATCGGCCCTGAACAACCCTATTTGGGGCAACCCCTTGCGATTCCTGTTTCACCCTCATCGAAGGAGGTCACGATTCGGTACAAAACAGGTCAGGATGCAGCTGCCTTGCTTTGGGTGGAAGGGGACTCTCCATTTTTGTTCACCCAAAGTCAGGCCATTCTGGCTCGATCTTGGATTCCCTGTCAAGATTCCCCCGGTAACCGCATAACATACACTGCCCATGTCACCGTACCGGCTGGCATGATGGCCTTGATGAGTGCCTCCAATCCCACTTCCGTTGCATCCAATGGGACTTATTCCTTCTCGATGGATCAACCCATTCCCTCCTATTTGTTGGCATTGGCGGTCGGTCATGTAGGGTTCCAATCGATCGGCACCAGAACAGGGGTCTACGCTCCTGCCCACATGCTCCAGCAAGCCGCAGATGAGTTTGCTGAAATGGAACAAATGCTCGAGGCTGCTGAGGAACTATATGGCTCCTATGCTTGGGATCGGTATGACCTGCTCGTTTTGCCCGCGGCCTTCCCCTTCGGCGGTATGGAAAATCCTAGACTCACTTTTGTGACGCCAACCATCTTAGCGGGAGATCGGAGTTTGGTAGCCTTGGTTGCTCATGAACTTGCGCACAGTTGGAGCGGAAACTTGGTTACCAATGCCACCTGGGAGGACTTTTGGCTCAATGAAGGCTTCACCGTCTACTTCGAGAATCGAATCATGGAAGCTGTATATGGCCGCGAGCGCAGTGAGATGCTTGTTGCCTTGAGCCATCAGGGATTGGTTGAAGAGGTCGATGCCATCATGGATGTCAACCCTGATGATACGCACTTGAAGCTACACCTGCGTGACCGAGATCCTGATGATGGCATGAACGCCATCGCTTATGACAAAGGTTACTTCTTCCTGCGCAGGATTGAAGAGGTGGTCGGACGTCAGCGGTGGGATGGCTTTTTGAAGACTTATTTCCAAGAGCACGCATTCACGGGCATGGACACCGAGAGGTTCTTGGTGTACTTGCGGGAGCACCTATTGCAGGATCCAATTCAATGGGAAGCTGTCCAAGTAGATGCCTGGGTTTATGGACCGGGGCTGCCCGCAAATTGCCCTGTGGTTCAGAGTCCTAAAATCACCCAGGTGGATTCCTATCGAAAGCGGTGGGAATCGGGGGAAATTTCAACCCGTGACTTGCCCTGGAATGATTGGGTATACCAAGAACGATATCGATTCTTGTCCCTGCTATCTGAATCCTTGTCTGTTGCGCGATTGCGTGAACTGGACACGGCTTTTCATTTGACCGAAACTGGCAACAACGAAGTCCTATTTGTTTGGTTGGAACGTTGCATTCGAACCGGAAATACGGATGTACATGGTCGTTTGGCCCAGTTCTTGACCTCTGTCGGCCGAAGGAAGTTCCTGACCCCATTGTACAAAGCCATGCTGGAAACAGGCGAAGGCGATATGGCTCGGAAAATCTATGACAATGCCCGACCTGGATATCACAAGGTGGCCACCACCACCCTAGATCCTCTCCTACTCACCAAGGAGTGAGCTTCTCGCTCCCAACAAAAAAGGGGGACTGCTCGTGAGCAGCCCCCCTTTTTTTGCTTCTCATTTGCTTCAGCGCAACAACTGAACCCAACCTGTAAGCTCCTTGCGCTCAGCGGATTTGCTCAGGCTGTAAGCAACAACCCGGTAGAAATAAACTCCATCCTGGGCAAAATGAGCCCCATCCGTAGTAGCTGGACCATGCCATGGCTTCTCGAGATCAGTGGTCTCAAAAATGACTTCGTCCCAGCGGTTGTAAATCTGCATCAAGAAGCGGTTGGGGTCGATGTCGGAACCCACCACTCGGAAGGCATCATTGACGCCATCGTTGTTGGGTGAAAAAGCCGTTGGGATGAAAACATTGAACAGATCAAAAATCTCAATCACCCTGGTCACTTGGTTAGAACAATTGTTCTCGTCGATTACCTCCAAGGTGACCGGATAGAGACCTCCTTGATCGATTGGGAATACAAACATCGGGTTGGGCTCCAAGGACCCTCCCAATTCACCATTCATCCCGAATAACCAATTCCATGTTACCACATCCGGGGAATTCACTGCCTCAAAGTCAATAGAGGTTTCAGGCACAGTGGTTGGTTGAGGGGATGCCACAAACCCAACCGTGGGCCTAGGGTACATGCTGATGTAATCCGGTTGTGTCCATGAGTAATCACAACCCAGCAACGATTCAATTTGGAAGGTCACATCGAATGAACCAGCCAGCCCGTATGTATGAACCGGTGACCAATCCATGCTTCCTTCTCCATCGCCAAAGGTCCACATCCAAGAAGAGAGCAGGGTCTGGTCTACCTCAGGAATCATTTGGATGACATCGGGTACACATGCTGCTGTCGTATCAGACGAAAAGACTGCAGGAATCGGAGTCTCAATCACCACCCACTGGCAGGCTGTGACATCAGGTGTTTCGCAATTGTCCGATAACGTCACACAAAACTCACCGGTGGCCACTGGCGCATAGGCCAAACCCGCTCCCGATCCAACAGGAATTCCGGACCAAGTCCAATCATAGGTATACCCTGCTCCCGAGCCGCCAGAAGCCGCTACCGCCTGTAAACTGGCCAGAGCCCCTCCACAAATCAACTCGTCACCCGTGATTTGGACCGCCAGTGAGTCATAAACCGCAATGGTCACCGATTGAGGGGCTGAGGTACATCCTATGGCATCGGTTGCGAAGACCGTGTAGGTGGTTGTCACCACTGGTTCCACCCAAACCGAAGCCCCCACTCCCACTCCTTGGTTCCAAGAATAAACCCAGCTACCATTGGGGTCCATGGCGGACGCACAGCTCAACATCGTTTGCCCATCAATGCACTGTGTCGTCGGAGGAGTCAGCGTGAAGGACATGGGGATGGGGGCATTCAACACAATGGGGAAGGTGTAACTACAGCTTCCGTCGGGAGTGCTCAACGTGAGTTGGTAATTCCCAGGAGCAAGCCCCCCCAACAACTCAAGTCCACCTCCTGATGCCATCTCCTCTACCACCGTTCCGCCATTGGTAAGCAACACGTTCCAGGGCCCCTCCGCCGGCGGGGATGTGAGGTTCACGGCAACCACCCCGTCATTCAAAAAGCAAGTCGGTTGGGAGGCCACCGAAAAGTCAAATCCAAATCCGGGCAGAACATTCACTTCGTCAGTGGTCCCACAATAGGGAATGTCCTCAGGTTCGACCAACAGAGTGTAGGTCATCGGCATGCCATCGAAGGCAGTGACAGTGGGGGTAGGGCTATTCGGATCTGATAAATTCAGAGGGGGGTCCCACGTCCAGGTGTAGCCACAACTAGATCCCCCACCACAAGTGACACAGAATTCGATGGGAACATAGCTTCCGGAAGCGCAGGATACGCTCCCATCTGTATCAATGGATACCGTGAGACAACCCGAGGTGTTGGATGCCGTCCAGGACAATCCCGCGAGGTCACCGGAAACAGGTCCAGCCAAGACGGGGGAGGTAGAGTTGGCTCCATTGTAAACATAAAACTGATCAAAAATCGCATTTTCAACTTGCCCCTGTTCGACCGAAATGGTCATTTGGGTTCCATCTCCCGGATCATCGGGGCAGAACGTATACTCCTCGTAGACGTTGTTTCCGTAACAAAACTCAAAGCTGCCTCCGGCGTTTCCGCATGCGGACGTCACCTCTCCTGAAAATGCGCCCTGCAATTGAACAGGGTCCTGGCAGAAAATGACGTCCGGACCTGCGGTCACAGCATTCCCGAGTCCCGGAACAACTTGAACCACTACCGTCGTGTCCCAGGTACACCCGAAATTATTGGTTACAACGTAATCAAAAGGGTAAAAGCCCGGGGTGTTGATTTCCAGTTCAACATAGTCTGCATCCGGATCGAGCCCCACCACACCCGGGGTGGTCAGGGACAAATTCCAGAAACTGGAGTCCGCTTCCAGACCGATGGTGGGTGTGAAGGTCGTCACCCCTGGAACGATCAGAGGATTGAAATCGATGGCCCACTCAAAGAGGAATCCATCATCCCCCAACCATTGATCATGAATGTTTAAGGTCCAAATGCCATTGAGCGGGCAGCCCAACAAATCACAGAAATCCCCACACGGCAAATAGGATCCGCCGGGAACCGTCCCACCGTTGGCCACTGCTGGATTGCTCGGATCGTCTATGATGTAGTCAGCATCCATGTTCCATGTG
>JBIKTK010000256.1:0-3065 GCA_044348125.1 Flavobacteriales bacterium
CCTTTCCTCCCCTCCTACCCGATAAGGGGGATTTTCGTGCCCCTGGAATGCCCAAGTCATCTTCCTCAGGGTGCTGAAGCCGTATCTTTCGGCATCGAACGACCCGGAAAATGGAAATGGACCTGAACGAACGCTTCGAAGCCTACGTGGCCGCTGACCAAAAAATCGAGCCGCGGGATTGGATGCCGGACACCTACAGAAAGACCCTGATTCGCCAGATCAGTCAGCATGCCCACAGCGAAATCGTGGGGATGTTGCCGGAAGGCAATTGGATCACACGTGCCCCGAGCCTGATGCGCAAAGCCATCCTGTTGGCCAAGGTCCAGGATGAAGCGGGGCATGGTTTGTACCTGTATTCCGCCGCGGAGACCCTGGGCGTGAATCGGGACACGCTGTTGGACGAATTGCACACCGGCAAGGCGAAGTACAGCAGCATCTTCAACTACCCGACGCTGACCTGGGCGGATGTCGGAGCCATCGGTTGGCTGGTCGATGGTGCTGCCATCATGAACCAAGTCCCCCTGTGCAAGTGCAGTTATGGCCCCTATGCCCGTGCCATGGTGCGGGTTTGCAAGGAAGAGAGCTTTCACCAGCGCCAAGGTTTTCAAATCATGTTGCGCCTCAGTGAGGGAACCCCTGCACAGAAGGCGATGGCACAGGATGCCTTTAACCGCTGGTGGTGGCCGTCTTTGATGATGTTTGGCCCGGCAGATGATCATTCTCCCCACAGCGCCCAGTCCATGCGCTGGCGCATCAAACGATTTTCGAACGACGACCTGCGTCAGCGGTTCGTGGACATGACCGTTCCTCAGGCAGAATTGTTGGGGCTGACGGTACCAGACCCCGACCTGCATTGGAACGAAGAACGTGGGCACTACGACTTTGGCGCCATCGATTGGGAGGAGTTCAACAATGTGATTGCGGGCAATGGACCCTGCAACCGGGAACGTCTGGAAGCCCGGAAGAATGCCCACGATGCAGGAGCCTGGGTGCGGGAAGCCGCATCCGCCCATGCCGAAAAAATGCGCCAGCGGGGGGCATCCACCACACACCAAGCCGCTTGACGCCATGCCCACACAACCCACCGATTGGCCCCTCTGGGAGATCTTCGTTCGCAGCCGCCAGGGGCTCGGCCACCGACACGTCGGGAGTTTACACGCTGCGGACGCTGCCATGGCCATTCAGAATGCCCGAGATGTCTACACGCGGCGACAAGAGGGCGTAAGCATCTGGGTGGTCCCAGCAGAGCAAATCGTTGCTTCCGCTCCTGGGGACAAGGACGCGCTTTTCGATCCAGCCGACGACAAAATCTACCGCCATCCCACCTTCTACGAGTTGCCGGATGCCGTCAAGCACATGTGACCGTGACCCAAGAACAGCACTTCGCTTTCCTCCTCCATTTGGGAGATGACGCCTTGGTTCTCGGACAGCGCTTGGGGGCATGGTGTGGACATGGCCCGATTCTGGAAGAAGACATTGCGCTCACCAACTTGGCCTTGGATTGCATCGGTCAGGCCCGGGCTTTGCTGACACGGGCGGGACAGGTGGAAGGCAAGGGCAGGACCGAGGATGATTTGGCCTACTTCAGGGAGGAACGTGAATTCCGGAACCACCTGCTGTTGGAGCTCCCGAACGGCGATTTTGGCGACACCCTGGTGCGGCACCTGCTTTACAGCACCTTCGCCTACCACCGCATGGTCCATTTTGCAGGCCAAACTTTCGACCAACCGCTCGCCGAAATCGCTGCGCGCGCTGTGAAGGAATTGGCCTACCACAAAGCCCATGCCGCAGATTGGGTGATTCGTCTGGGCGATGGAACGCCTGAAAGCCATGACCGGGTGCAATCCAGTCTCCTGCGGCTGTGGCCCTACACCGGCGAGCTGTTCCTCCCCCATCCGGTCGATGCTGCAGCGGCGGAAGTCGGGCTCCTGCCCGCCACCTCGGTCCTCCAGGAAGCCTGGAATGCAGAGGTCAACGCTGTGCTGGAGGCCGCTACCCTGCAACGTCCCGCCGATGGCTGGATGCACCGCGGCGGCAAAGACGGCGTACACACGGAGCACATGGGTTACTTGCTCGCAGAAATGCAGTCCATCGCCCGCAGCCACCCGGGTGCCACATGGTGAACGTAGATGCGAACAAGGTGAGCGAGGATCCCCAAGAAACCGAGCGCATCGAACGCATTTGGCATCGTTTGGAATCGATTCCAGATCCCGAACTTCCCTTTCTCAACGTGGTGGAATTGGGCATGGTGCCGAGGGTTTTCATGGAATCGGGCGTACCGGTGGTGGAAGTCATGCCGACCTACACCGGTTGTCCAGCCACCGATGTCATCCTTCAAGACGTCCGCAATCTACTTGCGAAAATTGAACCGCTAGGCGAAGTGCGACTGGTGCTCACTCCGCCATGGACCACCGACTTCCTCACCGATGCAGCCAAGGAAAAAATGCGATCTCATGGAATTGCCCCCCCAGAAAGCGGGCAGGCCGATCGCGCCTTTCTCCTCGGAAAAAACCGGCAAGTCGCCTGTCCACGTTGTCGGTCTTTGGAAACCACCCTGGTTAGCGCGTTCGGTTCCACTGCTTGCAAGGCGCACTACCGGTGCAATGCTTGTCAGGAACCCTTCGACCACTTCAAGTGTATTTGAACTGCTTCTCGTACAAGGTTCGATAAGGTCCGGCTTCAGCAACCAAGGCATCGTGGTTGCCAGACTGGACGATGGCCCCCTTGTCAACGACAAAGATTCTGCTCGCATGCCGTATGGTACTCAGTCGGTGAGCGACCAACAGGGACGTGCGACCGGAGGTCATTTCCTCCGTGGCCCGCTGGACCAACCGTTCACTTTCGCTGTCGATGGAAGAAGTCGCTTCATCCAGCACCAAGATGCTGGGTTGCTGGATTTGGGCACGCATGAATGCGATCAGTTGCCGTTGACCCACCGACAAGATGGCACCTCGTTCCCGAACATCTTGACTCCACCCGTTGGGGAGTTTGCGCAACCAATCCCCGACCCCCAAAGCATCCATGGCAGCCTCCAGCTGCTCATCGCCTACGGTGGCATCGTGCAA
>JBIKTK010000257.1:0-3064 GCA_044348125.1 Flavobacteriales bacterium
TGTTGCAGGACCTCGGCAAGTTGGAATTTTGATGGCCGAAGCGGTCAAGATGCGTCTTGCGGTTTTGGCTTCGGGGGGGGGATCGAATGCCGAGGCGATTTGGAAGCACTTCCAGGGCCATCCCTTCATCGAGGTGGTCTGGGTGGGCAGCAACCGAAAGGATGCAGGCGTGCTGGAAAAGGCAGAGGCAGCGGGCATTCCATGCGGCAGCTTCAGCCGTGCAGACTGGGAGCTCGGTGCCGAGGGGCCGGTCGGCGAGCACCTGCGGTCCCTTGGGGTGCGCTGGCTCGCGCTGGCCGGGTTTCTCTGGCAGGTACCCGCTTCCATGCTGGGCATGTTTGGGGACCGCATCGTGAACGTCCACCCTTCACTTTTGCCCGCGTTTGGTGGGCCCGGGATGTATGGAACCCATGTCCACGAGGCGGTGCACCGGGCTTTTCTGGCAGGCCAAACCGCCCACACAGGGATGACCATCCACCGGGTCAACGAACGATATGACGAAGGCCCCATCCTCTTCCAAGCCCGCCTGGAGATCGAAGAGGAGGATACCCCGGCGTCGTTGGCGGCCCGGGTGCTGCGCTTGGAACACCGGTATTACCCACAGATTTTGCAGTCTCTGCTTGAGGTCGATGCCCAAAGGCAGGCCGCCGAGGAGGCAGCCGAGGTCACCCCCAGCATGCCATGATGTCGTTTCATTTTCAAGAGTTTTTGAAATGCACGATGGTGATGTTCGCGGTGATTGACATCATCGGTAGCATCCCGGTCATCCTGGACATCAAACGCAAGGTGGGCAACATCCGGGCGGGCCGGGCGTCGCTCATCGCGTTGGGTTTGATGATGCTGTTCCTGTTCATGGGGGAAAAGCTGATCAACTTTCTCGGCATCGATGTCAACAGCTTTGCCGTGGCAGGTTCGTTCATCATCTTCTTCATCTCGTTGGAGATGATCTTGGGTGTGAAGTTGTTCAAGCAGGATGCGAACTCCCTCAAGACGGCGACCGTGGTGCCCATTGCTTTCCCTTTGATAGCAGGGGCGGGCAGCATGACTTCCATCATTTCTTTGCGCGCGGAGTACGGGCAATTGGACATCGCCTTGGCCATTTTGGTGAACATGTTGTTCGTGTTCTTGGTCCTCAGGCTCACAGACCGCATCGAGCGGTTGTTGGGGGATGGGGGCATCGCGGTCTTGCAGAAAGTCTTCGGCATCATTCTGCTGGCCATTGCGGTGAAGCTGTTCACTTCGAACCTGAAGCATCTCCTCTGACGTGAAGGTCTTGGTTTACACCGATGGCGGGGCGAGTGGCAACCCGGGCCCGGGGGGGTTCGGGGCCGTGTTGATGGCGGGCCCCCACCGCCGGGAAATCAGCAAGGGCTTCCGACTCACGACAAACAACCGAATGGAGTTGTGGGCGGTCATCGCCGCCCTGGAGGCGCTGAAACACGAGGGCACGGAGGTGGATATCCACTCGGACTCGAAGTACGTGGTGGATGCCGTGGAGAAGCGGTGGGTGTTTGGCTGGGAGAAGAAGCACTTCAAGGACAAAAAGAACCCCGATTTGTGGCAGCGGTTTCTGAGGGTGTACCGGAAGCATCGGGTTCGGCTGGTTTGGGTCAAGGGCCATGCCGGCAATCCATTGAATGAGTACGTGGACCGCCTCGCCGTAGGGGCTTACCAAAGCGGCCGGCTGGAAGTGGACGAAGGTTACGAGGCCAGCGTCTGAATCCCCGTACCCTTGTTGGGAAATCCTGCGCCAGAGGGCCGGCGTGCCGCTCAGGGGCTGCGTATCTTAGCGGAAACATTCAGAAGCGATGCGCACAGACCTCTACCAAGGGCATGACTATTACCTCATGGACGAATGGCTCACCGAGGAGCAAAAGTTGATTCGGGAGACAGCAAGGGCCTGGGTGAAGCGCGAGGTAAGCCCGATCATTGAAGATGCGGCGGAGACGTGCAAGTTTCCGCAACATTTGCTCCGGGGTTTGGGGGAGATTGGCGCGTTCGGCCCCTACATCCCCGAGGAGTATGGAGGGGCGGGTTTGGACCAAATCAGCTACGGAATCATCATGCAGGAGTTGGAGCGCTGTGACAGCGGTCTGCGCTCCACGGCCTCCGTGCAAAGCTCCTTGGTCATGTATCCCATTTGGAAATACGGAAACGAGGAGCAGCGCAAGAAGTACCTGCCCAAGCTGGCGACGGGGGAATGGATGGGATGCTTCGGACTCACCGAGCCGGATTATGGTTCCAACCCGGGGGGCATGGTGACCAACATCCAGGACGCAGGGGACCACGTCATCCTGAACGGCGCCAAGATGTGGATTTCAAACGCACCGTTCGCGCAAATCGCTGTGGTTTGGGCGAAGGACGAAACGGGACGCATCAAGGGGGTGATTGTGGAGCGGGGCATGGAGGGATTCACCACGCCGACGATGAAGGGAAAGTGGAGCTTGCGCGCTTCAGACACGGGAGAACTCATCTTCCAAAACGTCCGGGTTCCCAAGGCGAACATCCTGCCCAACAAGGACGGATTGGGGGCGCCCTTGGGATGTTTGGACTCGGCCCGGTACGGCATTGCTTGGGGGGCCATCGGGGCGGCATTGGATTGCTACGATGTGGCCCTTCGTTATGCCCAACAGCGGATTCAATTCGATCGACCCATCGGGGCTTTCCAGTTGCAGCAGAAGAAGTTGGCAGAAATGATCACGGAAATCACGAAGGCGCAGTTGTTGACGTTCCGCCTGGGCCAACTCCGCAACGAGGGCCGGGCGACGACGGCACAGATTTCCATGGCAAAGCGCAACAACGTCCAGCTGGCGTTGGAGGTAGCACGTGAGGCCCGCCAGATTCTGGGGGGCATGGGCATCACGAATGAGTACCCCATCATGCGGCACATGATGAACCTTGAATCGGTGGTGACGTATGAGGGAACACACGACATTCACCTGCTCATCACGGGCAAGGACATCACCGGGTTGAACGCATTTGTTTGATGGGTAAATCAATTCACAGGTTGTTTTTTTATGGGGCGTTGGGATGGGGGGTCGTCGGTTCGCTGTTCAGTTTGCCG
>JBIKTK010000314.1:0-9479 GCA_044348125.1 Flavobacteriales bacterium
CGCTCTCCGGTGGCTATGCCATCCGCGACTACCGCACCAGCGAGGTCTACGTCAAGGGCGGAACCATCCAGAATGCCATCGACCACGCGAATACCGTGGCCGGAGACATCGTGGATGTGGCGGCAGGCACGTACACCGAAGCCGTCAACGTGAACAAGTCAGTCGCCCTGCGCGGTGCGAACTACGGCGTCAGCGGCTGCGACAACCGCCTTGCCGAGTCGAGCATCGTCAGTGCAGCCGGCACCGCCGTGACCATCGGAGCAAACGGCGTGAGCCTCGACGGCTTCCGCATCTCAGGTGTGACCGGTGTGGCTTCTACGGGCTACTCCGCGAGCTTGCTGAACAACAAAGTCGAGGCAGTCGCCTTGGGCTTGAACATCGCCGCCGTCTCGGCTGGCTACACGGTGACGGGCAACTGCATCATCAACAGCACCCAGGTCGCGGGCAGCACGCCCACGGCGGGCATCGTCCTTGCCGGCGTCTCCGGCTCGTCGCCCGCAGTATTGAGCAACAACGAACTCAGCGGCGGTTTCTACGGGCACCTCCTCTATGCTGTCAACTCGTCCACGCGCTCTTCCATCAACGGAGGTGAAATCACCGGCGTGATGCAAGGGATTTCGGTCATCAATGTGGATCCCTCAACGGGAACCGTGTACGCTCCGACGGCCATGAACATCAGCGGCATCGAAATGTCCGGCTTCGCAGGCGCGTACCCTGCGTTGGCCTCGAGTGATTTCCACGCTGGGGTATATGCCTTCACGGGCGGATCGAACAGCGCGGCCGCTGTGAATTTGGCCCTCGAGAACGTCACCATCCGCGAAACCGGAAAGCCGCGCCAAAACAGCGCCGCCCTCTACTTCGCGGACTTCTCAACGGTCAGCGGAAGCGCCATGCAAACCGTTACGGTGAACAACAGTTCGTTGCGCAACAACAAAAACCGCGCAATCAACACCAGCGGAAAGAATGCGCTCGTCACGGTGACAAACTCGGTGCTTGAAAACAACGGCTTCGACGCCTTCGGTGGGGCCAACGTGGGATACACCGCCTTTGCCTACTCCGGATCGGCCATCCACCTGAACAACAACTTCATCACCCTACCCGCTTCGGTTTCGAACGGCGTGGCTGCGTATGCGTTGGGTGCTTGGGACGATGCAGCCGACAATATCCCCGCTGCATTCATCACCGCAAACAACAACACGTTCAACCTCAATGGCCTCACGACCGGCGGGCTCATCAACAACAGCGGCCTCATTGACGCCACCTGCAACTGGTGGGGAGCCGATGCGAATCCGAGCGCAAACTTCACGGGCACGGTGAGCTTCACGCCTTGGCTCAACAGCGGAACGGACAGCGACGGCGGCGCCGCCGGCTTCCAGCCCGCGGCCGGAACCTGTGTAGGCGGACCGGTCCAAGTGTTTGAAAACAGCGCCGACACCACCCCGAACTCCGGACACGCCACCATCCAAGCGGCCATCGACGCGGCCTCCACCGTGGCCGGCAATGAGGTCCGCGTGGCTGCAGGCTCGTACAGCGAAGCGGTCTACATCCACAAGGGTGTGACCGTGAAGTCTACCGCTGGGGCGGCAACCACGACCATCGCAGGTGCTGCCACGGATGCAAACGGCCCGTGGGCCGTCCGCTTCGGCGCAGACAACGTCCGCCTCGAAGGATTTACCGTCAGCAACCTCGACGCGGCGAACGGCCGCGCCATCGCGCCGGCGGGCTACAGCGGCGGAGCGGTCGTGAACAACACCATCGTCAACGCCTTCCGCGGCGTCCAGGGCGACTTCTACGGCAGCCCCACGAACCTGACCATCAGCGGCAACACGTTTGCTAGCACCGTCAGCTACGGCGTCGCAGGAACCGAGAACATGACCGGCCTGGCCATCACCGGCAACACCTTCAACACCTCGCAGGAAGGCATCGGCCTCGGCACAGGTGCGGGTATCGCCTCGGGCGCGGCCGTCAAGACCATGCGCGATGCGCAAACCTGGGCGCTCTCCGGTGGCTATGCCATCCGCGACTACCGCACCAGCGAGGTCTACGTCAAGGGCGGAACCATCCAGAATGCTATCGACCACGCGAATACCGTGGCCGGTGATGACATCATCGTGGCAGCCGCTACCTACGACGAAGTGGTCAACCTGAGCAAGGCGAACATCGAGCTCATCGCTGATGGCGCAGCTACCCTCCGCGGTCCCGCGAATCCAGATGCGATCTCCGTCCGCTTCTCTGCAAACGGTGTTACCCTCCGAGGCTTCACCGTGGACAACTCGAACGTGGGCAACGCGGACAACCGCGCCATCGCCCCACAAGGAACCAGCGGAGCTACGGTCATCAACAACACCATCATCAACGCCTTCCGCGGCGTCCAGGGCGACTTCTACGGCAGCCCCACGAACCTGACGATCAGCGGCAACACGTTCGCTAGCACCGTCAGCTACGGCATCGCCGGAACCGAGAACATGACCGGCCTCTCCCTCACCGGAAACACCTTCAACACCTCGCAGGAAGGCATCGGCCTCGGCGCAGGTGCGGGTATCGCCTCGGGGGATGACGTCAAGACCATGCGCGATGGGCAAACCTGGGCGCTCTCCGGTGGCTACGCCATCCGCGACTACCGCACCAGCGAGGTCTACGTCAAGGGTGGAACCATCCAGAATGCCATCGACCACGCGAATACCGTGGCCGGAGACATCGTGAATGTTGCGGCAGGGACGTATGCCGGCAACGTGCTGATCAACAAGGACGTGACGGTCACCGGACCGAACGCGAGCATCACCTGGAGCGGCACCCGCGGCGCAGAAGCCAGCATCGACGGAACTGTTGCAGTCACTGCTGCAAATGCCACGTTTACCGGCTTTGAAGTCAGCCCAAGCCTCCTCCCGGCAAATACCTGGTTGATGGAAATCACTGCCGGAGGCTCCGCGGTGACGAACAACCTCATCAAAGTGGGAACGGTCCAGACCAGCACGAAGCAGGGCTTTGTGGTAATCAATTCGTCTTCGACGTCGCCCATTGCCTTCACCGGCAATGCGCTCCAAATGGCTACCCCAGGCTCTTTCCCGGCAAACACCGGAATCAACGGCCTGCTCACCCAAGGAACCGGCGAGTACACCATCACGGGCAACCGGATTGCTGTCTCCGGCGGACCGACGCAGGACGCTGATGCAGTGGGACTGACGGGCGGAAACGTGCTGTTCGATAGCAACACCGTCAACGGTGACATCATGGGCGGCGTGACTGCGTACGGTGCGTTTGGCAATGTGACCATTACAAACAACGCCATCAGCAACTACACGGCAGCGCTTGCGGGCATCCGCGCGGTGAACTGCTGCGGCTACAATCCGTCGTCAAGTTCACTGACCATCACGAACAACACGGTGGGCACAACCCAAACGGGCACGACCACCGGCATCAAGATTGATGGCATTCCTGCGGCTGAGGTGCTTTCCCTCACGAACAACGACGTCGCCCTCAACACGAAGTCCTTCGTCCACACGGGCGCAGATACCCTGTCGGTGACCTGCAACTGGCACGACGCAACGGGCGTAGCTGGTTTGAACGCGACCGTTACAGGAAACGTTGATATCGTCAGCTCGTTGCTCGCAAGCACTGAGGACGAAACGCTTATCGGCTTCCAGCCTTCGGGTACGTGCTCTGGCATCGGGGGATGCGGAATTGAAGGTGCGTGCAACTACGTTGCCACACTGCCCTTCCCGAATCCTGCGGATTGCGAGTTCACGAGCTGCGCTGGATGCATGCTTTCAAACGCCTGCAACTACGACGCAACTGCCACCATCCAAGCGAACTCGGAGTGTCTCTTTACCGATGTTCTCGGAGTATGCGGAGGCGGCTGTCAAGTAGACGCAGATGACAACAACGTGTGTGATGCTACCCAGGTGGGCTGCACCAACTCAACCGCTTGCAACTATGATCCAGAGGCAGGGGTGAATGCGACAGCTCTGAATCCCGGAACGGGAGTCTGTGAATTCACGTCCTGCGCGGGATGTACCATTCCGTTGGCTTGCAATTACAATGCAACGGCGACGATTGCGAATAACATCTCCTGTGTTTACGCGACAGGATGTGACTCGTGCAGCAACGGAGCTTTGGTCGATGGGGATTCAGACAACGATGGGGTGTGCAACAGCGCTGAGGTGGTAGGTTGCCAAACCGCCGGTGCGTGTAACTTCAATCCCCTTGCAACCGACGCGGGCACCTGCAATTTCTCAACCTGTGCTGGTTGTATGAACCCGAACGCCTGCAACTTCTCGAACACGGCAACCATCAATGACAACACCCTCTGTACCTACCCACAACCCTACTCCACGTGTAATGGCGGGTGTATCAATGATGTGAATACAAATAACATCTGCGATGAGAATGAAATTGCTGGGTGCACAGATCCTGCAGCTTCGAACTACAATCCGCTGGCGGACATCAATGGTGGATGCACCTATGCACCTGCTCCTGTTGTAGGATGCATGTACCCAGCCGCACCATGCTACAGTGCTGCAGCCACACAGCAGGGTCTGCCTGCATTGCAGTACTGCGTGACCGCATGTGCAAGCCCGTCTCCGATGCCTTTAGGAATGCCCGTGCCCGCTGGTGGCGCGCCTCCTGCATCCTGCACAGACTTCTTAGCTTGCAACTACGGAGCTGCGGCGGCCTGTGAGTACACGTCGTGTGTGGGATGTACGAGCAACAGTTTGGCTTGCAACTACAACCCTACAGCAACAGTTGTAGAGGCATGCACCTTCTCCTGCTACGGGTGTACAACTCCCGGAGCCTGCAACTACAGCGCAACGGCCACCATCACCGACGGCTCGTGTGAGTATGCCACGTGTGCAGGATGCACGAATTCAAGCGCGTGCAACTATTCTCCGACAGCAACCATCAGCCTCGCAACGTGTATCGTACCCACCGGCTGCGATAGTTGTTCCGGAGGGGCACTTGTGGACGGTGATGCAGACAACGATGGGGTGTGCAACGGGGCAGAGATTCCGGGTTGCACAAACTCGACGGCGTGCAACTACGTTCCGACAGCAACTGACAACGATGGGTCATGCCAGTTCACCTCGTGCGCCGGCTGTATGGTTCCGACTGCGTGCAATTATGCAGCTCCGGGCAATACCCTGGGAATCACCATCAACGAACCTGCAGACTGTGTGTATGCCACGGGTTGCAACACCTGCAGCTGGGCCACCACGCCCACCACGCCGAACCCAGGCACCGGCACCGGCACGGTGACCGATGGCGACTCAGACAACGATGGTGTGTGCAATGCCGCAGAAATCGCGGGTTGCTCAAATCCAGGGGCTTGCAACTACAATGCGGCTGCAACGGATCCCTTGACCTGCGACTTCTTGAGCTGCGTGGGCTGCATGGATTCCGAGGCGTGCAACTACAGCGCTACGGCAACCCAAGATGACCCCGCATCTTGCACCTACCCACCGGTAGGATACGATGATTGTGCGGGATTGATCTGCACCGACGTCAACAACAACGCGGTGTGTGACTTCACGGAATCGCCCATTTTAGGATGCTATGACTCTACCGCATGTGACTACGATCCACTTGCGAATACGGCGGACCCCACGGATGCGTGCGATTACCTGCTGTTCAGCGGATTTAGCAGCATTCAAGCGGCAAGCGGCGACAAAGTTGCCGACGGAAAAGTGGTTGCAATCGTAGGCGGCACTGGCGGCAGCGGTACGTATCTGTTCCGTGCACTCGGCAACGACCGGGAGACGTACGTCGTTGACAATAAGGTCTTCTTGACGACGAACCCCTTCGGACCGGGAGGAGGCCTTGCGCTGTCCTTGACGTCAATTGATGCCACGCACTTCGCCTACTCCACGCTGTTGCCCGGACGTTACACGTTCGAGCTGTACGACAGCGCTGGATGTGAAGCGGTAGATACGCATTCAGTAATCATCCCGAACCGCCGATAAGCCCACGGTTAGGCGCTCGGATTTTGAAAGGCCGTTCTCCGCAAGGGGGGCGGCTTTTTGTTTGGAGTGAGCGGGGTCACGCGGCGACGGGCGCAGGCAGAGTAGCTTCGCGGCATGATGGAAACCACTGGACTGACGGCCGCGGACTTGAACGGGTACTGGGAGGGGGCCATGACGATGGAGGCGTACTGGGAGGACCTGTTCGATGAAGGGCCACGGCCGGAAGGACCGTACGACGCATACCTGAAGATCAACCGGGCTCGGGCCGCGCGCGTCCGCAAATCGGTGGTGATCGCGCCTGAACTCGCGGTGCGGGCGGCGGAAGCGCAGACGGGGACCCGGTGGCTGGTGGTGACGGAGCATTGGTGCGGGGACAGTGCCCAGGTGCTGCCCGTGCTCGATGCCCTCGCCCAAGCCAGCGGTGGACGCATCGACGTGCGTGTGGCTTTCCGCGACCAGGATGTACGCCTCATCGATGCCTTCCTCACAAACGGCGGGAGAAGCATCCCGAAAGCCATCGCGCTGGACGCCGCCGGCGAGGTCATCGGAACCTGGGGACCGCGGCCTGCAGCTGCGATGGAACTCGTGAAAACCCTGAAAGCGAACCCAGAGACGGCCCCCCACTACGCCGAACACCTCCACAAGTGGTACGCACAGGACCGTCAGCACGCCATCCAGCACGAAGCACTCGGGGCACTTCTGCCGGCGTAAGTCAGTGGGACCGGGAGCGCAGGTTGCCCCGGATGTTCACGAGCTCGACGAGCAACGAGAAGCCGACGGCGACATAGATGTAGGCCTTCGGAACGTGCTGACCCATGGATTCGGCGACCAGCAGGCAGCCGATGAGGATGAGGAAAGACAGCGACAGCACCTGCAGCGACGGGTGCTTTTCGATCACAGCGGCGATGCGGCCGCTGAAAGCCAGCATGACGATCAGGGAGACGACCACCGCGGCGATCATCACGGGAATGTCGTTCGTCATGCCGATGGCGGTGAGGATGCTGTCGAAGCTGAAAACGATGTCGAGGAGAGCGATTTGGACGATGGCAGCGGCGAAGCTGCCAGCGGCTTGCTTCTCCTTCTCTCCATGCGCCTCCGGCCCCTCCATGATGCCGAAAATCTCGTGCGTACTCTTCCACAAGAGGAAGAAGCCGCCGCCCAAAAGGACCAAATCCCGCCCGCTCACCGCGTGCTCCCAGACGCTGAACAGCGGCTCTTTGAAGCCCATGATCCACGAAATTCCGAGCAGCATGGCAATCCGGAACACGAGCGCCAGTCCGATGCCCAGGCTGCGCGCCTTCCGCCGAGCCTCCTCCGGAAGCTTGTTCGTCAGAATGCTGATAAAGATGATGTTATCGATGCCGAGCACAATCTCCAGAAAGGCCAGCGTCAAAAAAGCGAGTGTGATTTCCACGCTGCGAAGATACACGGCGTTCGTGCGCCGCACGGCCGTATCTTAAGGCCATGAACTTGCGCTTGTTTTTCGTGTCGTGCGCGCTCATTATCAGCCGATTCAACGCCATGGCTTCACCTACGGACACCGTGTATGTGCATGTTTGGACGGACATCGTTTGCCCGTTTTGCGCGATCGGAGAGCGGCACTTAGACGATGCGGCGAACGCTTTTTTCGGCCAAACCGGCACCCCGGTCGTCCTCATCCCCCACGCCTTCCGACTCCAGCCGGACATGCAGGTCGCCCCAGGCACCTCCGCCTACGCCGCGCTCGCCGAAGCAAAAGGCATTTCTGAAGCCGAATCCCGCTCCCTCCACGCCTCGGTCACCCAGCGCGCTGTCGCTTCTGGCCTGTCGTTCAACTTCGACCGCGCCATCCCCGCAAACACGACCCGCGCCCACCACCTCCTCGCCCGCGCCCGCACCCTCGGATGCAGCACCGAGGTCCTTCGCCGACTCTTCGCGGCCTACTTCTGGGAAGGCAAGGATGTGGATGACCCTGCGGTGCTCGAGAACCTATTCGCTGCCTCCTGCACCCTTCCTCCCGGCGGTTTGACCTCCGATTCCGCTGGCGAAGCCGCTGCCCTCGCCGACGACGAACTCGCCGCACGTCAACTCGGCATCCGCGCCGTCCCGCACTTCATCTTCACCACGACTCCCGCAACGCCAGACCGAGCCGCCGCCACACGCGCTGCCTCCGTCCAAGGCGCACAACCCTCCTCGGTCCTGCTCGACGCCCTGCACCGGACAGTGGAGGGAGGGTGAGCGGCGCTGCGCGCCGCGGGTTGAGGTTGAGAACGAGAACGAGCGGCGCTGCGCGCCGCGGGTTGAGGTTGAGGACGAGAACGAGGTTGAGGACGGGCGGCGCTGCGCGCCGCAGGTTGAGGTTGAGAGCGAGGTTGAGGTCCAGATCAAACTCCCAACTCAACCTCAAACTAGCGGCGCAGCCGCGAAAACTCAAACTCCGTTTAGGTCCTCATGCGATTTTGTATCTTCGAGATATGCTCGAATCGTTGGCCTCGCACCGTGAGGAACTTGCGCGCCTCTTTCAGGCACACAAGGTCTGCCGTGCGGAACTCTTCGGCTCCGCAGCAACTGGGACCGCTACGGCGAACAGTGATATCGATATCCTAGTCACCTTCAATGGTGACCTAGATGTCCTTGACTATGCAGATAACTACTTCGATCTCAAGGAGAAGTTAGAGGCTTTGCTCGGGCGAGCGGTCGATCTCGTTTCCAGTCGATCACTGAAGAATCCGGTGCTCATCGCGGCGATTAATGCGTCGAAAAAAGTCCTGTATGCAGCCTAGAGCGTTAAAGTATATTCTCGATATTCAGTCTCTTATCCTTGAAATTGAATCCTTTCCAGGTTGAGGAGGTGTGCGGCTGCGCCGCAAAGAACGAGGACGAGGTAGGAGGTTGAGGACAAGGTTGAGGTTGAGGTCCGAATCAAACTCCAACTCAAACTAAAACTCAAACTAAAACTCAAACTCGCGGCGCAGCCGCGCAGCGCTCTTCACAGCACCATCGGAACGTCCATGAGCAGGACTTCCGCGTCGGCGGTGAGGGCTTCGACGTCGAGGGAGGGGACGTTCCAGATGCCCATTCCGTCGCGGGAGTCGAGGGTGGAGCCGGCGATGCGCAAGGAGCCGCTTACGACGAAGGCGTAGACGCCATTTCCAGGGCGGCGGACGTCGTAGCGGGCGGTGGCGCCGGCGTCGAAGCGGCCCATGTGGAACCAGGAATCTTGGTGGACCCACACGCCGTCATCGTCCGGGGAGGGCGAGAGGATTTGTTGGAAGCGGTTATGCCGGTCGCGGACGTCGAGGGAGATTTGGCCGTAGCGCGGCTCGACCGAGCGGCGCTTCGGGAACATCCAGATTTGCAGCAACTTCACGTCCCGGTCGGGGTTCGCGTTGAACTCGCTATGCGTGATGCCCGTACCCGCGCTCATCACCTGCACGTCGCCGTGCGCGATGACCGACGTGTTGCCCATGCTGTCGCGGTGGCGCAGGTCGCCCTCGAGCGGAATCGTGACGATTTCCATGTTGTCGTGCGGGTGGGTCCCAA
>JBIKTK010000258.1:0-3056 GCA_044348125.1 Flavobacteriales bacterium
GGGGCCGTCACCACGAACGGCCCGGCATTTCCGGTTACCTGGAGCGTGACCAGGTCCTGGGCGACCCCTCCGCCCCCTGAGCGGTTGTCGCGGACGGTACATTTGAACTTGAGTTCCCGGGTGTAAGAGGGCATGTGTTCGCCGAGGACGGTGGTGTTGGCGACCAAGTTCAGCGGGCGGGGAAAGGTCCGGGTGGGGGAGGTGTTCGAAGGCCAGGACCGGAAAATGGGCTGGGTGCCCGACGGGTTCGTGAGGTTGTTGTCCCCGCTGGCCGTGGCCGGCCCCAGGTCGTACTCTTCCCAGTTGTAAGTCAATGCGTCGCCATTTCCATCGCTGGCCACGGCTGTGAGTTCAAAGGGCGTGTTCTTCGGGATATACAGGCCGTTGGTTCCCGCTTCCACGGTGGGTACGATGTTTCCCGTGGACGTGATCGTGGCGCAGGTGCTGCCCGCTCCGTTGATGGAGTAGGCAAGGATCTCATTGTAGCTGTGGTTGTGGAAATGGTCGTCTGAATTGGTCTGTAAGTTCGGCGCACAGATGCCCGCGTAACCCATGATGGTGCTGGCCGAGCCAGGCTCGTATGCCGCGCTGAAGGCCCGGTTGCAGTTGTTGTTTTGCGTGTGGTTGGCACCGAATTGGTGTCCCATTTCGTGCGCGACGTAATCGACATCGAAAGGGTCTCCGACGGGGGCACTGCTGCCGGTGACCCCACCGGCTTTGTAGCTGGCGCAAGGTGCCTGGAGATAGGCGACTCCGCCGCCACCGGTGGAGAACACGTGGCCGATGTCGTAATTCGAAGTGCCGATGAGGTTGTCACAGGTCGTTTGGTTTTGGCCCAACATGGTCACCCCATCGCTGTTGGAATAGGGGTCGGTTCCTGCGTTCAGAAAGATGACGGCGGTGTTATTGGGTACGAGGGTCATCCGGATGGCAAAATCCCGCTCGTAAATTCCGTTGATGCGGTTCATGGAGGTGTTCATGGCGGCGAGAGCACCCGCGACTGTGCCCCCGTGGTAGGCGGCGTACTCCCCGGTGCATGCCAGCGCCAGTTGATAGGTCCGCAATTGGTTCCCGGTCACGGGTTGAAAGGAATGGGAAGGTCCATCGTCAGGAACGCCCGAAGCCCGCTGCCGTCCCATGGGCAGGACCCGCTTGCCGGTACGCGGAACTTGGTCCAACCCGCTGCGCCCGGGCAGCGCTTCACAGGACTGCATCTGCTTGGGGGTGGTGGCATAGAAATCGCTGCGCCAGTAGGCCATGTGGTGGTCCCTGACGCCTGGCTCTACTGGATCCATGTAGTAGGTCGGGCCTTCGGAGAGCACCATGGCATGGAAGCCGAAAGGGGTCTGATCGAAACGCAAGACCGCATGGGGCCTTTCGATGCCGGCACCGGTGTAGCACCGGATGTCAGGAAATTGCGCCTGCAGATCCTTGTGCATCACGGGCGTTTCCACCAAGCGGAAGTGCTCCAACTCCCCATTGGGCATGGGGAGGGCCAGGATGAAGGGGGACGAAGCAGCGGGCAGGGATGCTTCATGCGGAACCTGGGCGAGGAAATGCGTCAAAGCGTCCGCATCCCAGACCACGTCCTGCCAAACCGCAGGCCGGATGGGCCCGGTCGCATCCGATTCGGTTTTGCGTCCTGCAGCCTCCCAAAAAGGAGCTTCTTGGGCACCTTGTGCCCACAAACCGTTGCCTGTCATCGTCCACAAGGCCAAATTCAGCAGCACAACCAACGCAAAGGAGGGGCGGGGATGATATTCCATGGTGCGAAGTGGGTGGGGTGAGACGGGGTTCTCCGGATGCCTTATTGGGCAAGATACGAAAGAAATCAATGGGCTGTTGCGGCGGGATCTGCGGGATGCGCATGGCTCCACTCGACCCAGGAGCCGTCGTAATTGGCGACGTTCCGTTGGCCCAGGATTTCGCGGAGCACGAAGGTGGTGTGGGCAGAACGGACTCCGCTGTGACAGTAGGTGATGACGGGGGTGGTGTCCGTGATGCCGAGCTGGGCCAGCTCGTTTCGGAGTTGGGGGATGGGGCGGATGCGGCCGTCCCCGGCGAGGTCGACGGCGCGTCCCCAGTCCCAGTGGACGCTGCCCGGGATGCGGCCGGCATGGGCGGCCCCGGGTTTGTGGGTTTGGCCCAGGAATTCGGCGTCGGTCCGGCCATCGAGTAGGATGGAACGGCCGGCGGCGACGTCGGTCAGGCTGGCGAGGAGGCTGGGGTCACCAGGGCCGGGATATTGGTAGCCCCGCCGCTGGGGAGCAGGGGCGGGCACAGGGGGCACCGCAGTCGCGGAAGGTCCCGGACCATCGAGCAAGGCCACGGCGTCGTGCCCGTAGAGGCGGCACAACCACCAGAATCGCGCGGCATCGCACCCGCCCACCCCGTCGCAAACCACGATCTGCGTCTGCGCCGTGGCGCCCAGCGAGTCGAGCAGGGCCCGGAACCCCTCGCGGTCCAGGGCCATGCCCTCGAGTCCCCCAGAAGCGCTCAAGGGCAGGCTCAAATCGTCGCGCCAAACCTGTCGCGCCCCCGACCAATGCCCCAGCGCGAACAAGGAATCCGGTCTTACGTCCACCAGGAGCTTGTCGCCCTGCGACGATTCCCACTGGGCCAGGTTCATAAGGGATTCGGGATGGGCGACCGCTGCTGGACCGCCGGTTTCGCCGGTTTCGTCGCGGACATCGCAGCCGGCGAGGCAAGCCAGCGCGGTAGCGCAGGCCAGCGTCAGGGTTCCAGTTCGTACCATGTGATGTCGGTGAGGGGCGCGCGTCGGCCCGTGTTTTGCGGTGCGTAATGCTTGGCGAGGTAATCCAGGATGATGCCCTCATTTGCGCCCAAGTCCCAGAGATTTTGGGTCGCCTGCATCCACCGGATCATTTTCTCCCAACCCGCGCGATCGGCCCGGTTTTGGGTGATCAACCGGGCTGAGTGACAGGCCAAACAGCTCCCCCGAACCTGCACAAATCCCGTATCGACCACGAGTCCGGTAGCCACATGGATGCCATCCACCACCCGCTCATCGGCCTCGGCCAAGGGGAGGGCAGAAG
>JBIKTK010000259.1:0-3049 GCA_044348125.1 Flavobacteriales bacterium
CGCCGGTGGCCGCCGCATCCATCCCGGATGGGTGGACCTGGAGTTCGATCCGGTGATGACCGTCCACATAGACCCTGATTGGAAAGTTCTGGATGACTGCCTCGCTGCCATGCGCACCAAGGCCCGCACGAAGGTCAAACGCATCCTAGACTGCTCTCGGGACTGCGGTTTCTACCCTTGGGGTTTGGCCGAAGTCCGCGAACACGCCGACGCCTTACACGCCCTCTACAACCAGGTCTTCGGGGGAGCCGGGTTTCGGTTGGGGCATTGGTATGCCGCAGATTTGGTGGCCCAGAAGGAGGCCTGGGGAGACGACTTCCGCGTGGTGGCTGTGTACCACGACGGGGTGCTGCGGGGCTTCCAATGTGGCTACTTGATGCCCGACCGGGTGGAAGCCTTCTTTGTAGGATTCGATCGGTCCTTGCACCGCGAGCTGGCCATGTACCAGCGCATGCTCATCGAGTTCATCTCCTGGGGGATTGAGCGTGGAGCCAAGGAAGTGGTCATGGGCAGGACCGCACTGGACATCAAGTCCTCCGTCGGTGCGCTGCCCCAGCGGGCCTATTGTTCCGTCTGGTTCCGCAACCCGGCGGTGCATGCCATGGCCCGTCGATTCGCCGCCTGCACCCAGCCTGCGGCGCCCCAACTCAAACAAGCGTGGCGCTCAGAAGGGGCTCCGCTCCGGGCAGAGGGCGTCCGTGCCTGAGGTTCCCCAGGGGGTGCATCGTCTCAGAAGTCGCCTCCGCCTTCGAATCCTCCACCCGGCATGCCCTCGCCCCGTCCCCGTCCCCGCCCCGGCTCCAGCTTGCCAAACTTCCAAGTCAGGGTGACATAGCCCATCCGTGACTGGCGTTTGCGCACCGCCTCTTGCTCGAAGTTCGAGGTGACCGTGGAGTAGGCCCATTGCCGGGTGTCGAACACATCGCTGACCCGCATGGACAGGTCCAGGCCTGCATCGCTCCAAGACCGCTGCACCGCGATGTCGGTGGCGTGGAAGCCATCGAATTGGCCTTGGGGCGTGACCGAAGGCCCCATGTACATTTCGGTGATTTGGCATTTCCAAACCTTCCCCAGCGGGATGTTCGCGAAGCCGTTCACGTTCCACGACCAGCCGCTGTTGCTAGATGCCGCCTCCAAGCCAGAGACATTGTTCGTGAGGTAGTAGATGCTGGCTGTGGCCCGCACCGAGCCCGACTTGCCCAGAGGCCACATGACCACCGTCTCCAGCCCCTCGTCGTGCCGGCTGTCCAGGTTCACGAACGTGGAAGTGGTGATCCCCAGGTCGTTCACGGTTCGGTACCAGCGGATTACGTCGGTCGTCTGCTTGAAAAAGAGGGAGGTGGTCAACGAGGCCCGCCCCCGGGACCATTGGTGCGAAAACTCGAGCGAGTGCGTGAACTCCGGCAACAACGCGGGATTGCCGATTCGGATGTTGCGCACGTCAGAGTCGTCCACGAACGGGTTCACCTGCATCCCGCCCGGCCGGTTGACCCGCCGGCTGTAACTCAGGGCCCAAGTGTGCTCATCGTCGCGTTGCCGGGACAAGTTCACCGACGGGTACAGCGCGAAATAGTCGTTGCGGAAGGGCGCCACCACCTCCCCGCTGTCGGGCTCCAGCGCAGCTGCCGTGAACACCTGCTCCAACCGCAGCCCGAGCTGCAGCCCATACACCCCCTTCTTCGCGCCGTAGGTGCCATACAGCGCGTGCACATGCTCGCGGTAGCTGAAGCCATAGCCCGCTTCACGCACCCCCAGCGGGATATACAGTCCATTGATCCAGGCCAAACTATCTTGCTCCAAATACCCAAACCGGTTCGTGGTGTTGCTCAAATTCGATTTCCACCCCACTTCGAGTTTCCCTTCGGAGGGCATCGGGCGCTCGTAATCCACCGACACCACGGTTCGGTCCCGAACGTCTTCCTGGTCGTTGAAGTCGGTGACCGAGGTATTCGGCGTGCCGGGGGCAAAGCCGAGGGCGTCCTCCCGGATGTCCTGCTCCGTGCTGCCTGCGCTGCGCGATTGGCGCACCGATGCGAGGAGCAGGTGGCGCCGGCTGTCGTCGAACTCGCGCCGGAACCCGGCATCCAGGTCCCAGCCTTGCTCACACGACGACTCCGTGGAGATGCGGCGCGACGCCGTCTGGTAGTCCGTGTCCCAGGTCTCCTCGTTCAGGAGGGTGTCCGATTGCGTGGGCCGGGAGAAACTGTAGTTCACATTCGCAGACCAAACCGTCCGCAAATCGGGCATCCACTCCGCCCCCAACCGACCGGATGCACTGGGGCTGAAGCTGTTGCCCCTGCGCCGCTGGACGAGGACGGAACTGCTGTCCGCCAGGTTGAGCAACCGGTCCACGTCCCCACGGGTGAACACGTCCCGCTGGTTCCAGCTGGCGGAACTGAACAGGTTCCAATGTTCTGAACGGTGGTTGAGCGAAGCGTTCGCAGCGGGGTTGTTGAAGGTTCCGGCTGTGGCCTGGATTTGGCCATTGAAACCGGACAACTTGTTCTTCTTCAAGACGATGTTCAAGATGCCGGCCATGCCGTCTGGATCGAAGCGGGCACTGGGGTTGGTGATGATCTCGACCCGCTCAATCGACCCTGCAGGAATGGCGTCCAAGAAGGCGGTGCGGGCAGAACCGGTCATGCCGGAGGGCCGCCCATCGATCAAGATCTGGACGTTCCCGGAACCCCGCAGGGAGATGTTCCCGTCGATGTCCACCTGCACCGAGGGCACGTTGCGCAGGAGCTCGGTGGCCGTAGACCCTGCCGACCCCAGGTCGTTCCCCACGTTGAAAACGCGGCGGTCCACCATCATCTCCAGTGTACTCCGCTCCTCCACCACTTCCGCCGCATCGAGTGCGGTCACCGAAGGCGCCAGCGACAGCGTTCCCGCGGCATAAACGCCCCCGGTCCGGGGATTCAGCACAAAGACGTCCGACTGGTAAGTCTCGTAGCCCATGAAGGAAACCTGCAACCGGTGCGCTCCGAAGGGCAAGTTGGTCACCTGGAAGCTCCCATCCTCATCGCTCAGCACGCCCCCAACCACCCCT
>JBIKTK010000017.1:0-9444 GCA_044348125.1 Flavobacteriales bacterium
TGAAGGGGGGCGCAATGGGCATGCCGTGAAGATACACTCATCGCTGCTGCCCCTGCAATCCCCGGTGGGCGGGCAAACTCACCATCGCCACGCCACCGAAAATCAGCGCGGCTGCCACGGCCGTGGTCCAGCCCAATCCGCCCACATAGTCCGTGCCTCCTTGCCTCGCCCACCACCAGGCCATCCACCCAGCGAGCAGGGGCTGCAAGTAGATGTAGGCACTGACCACGGTGGGCGACACGTGGCGCATGGCGAAGATGTTGAGCAAGTAGGCGCCGAATGTGGTCCCCAACACCACATAGGCGAGACTCGCCCATTGCCGTACCTCCCACTCCGACCAAACCACCTCACTCCATTGTGTCCCACCCACCGGAACCACCGTACACGCCCCAAAACAAAACACCCAGGCAATCACCGTCAGCGGTTTGTACCGCGCCATGAGCGGCTTCACGAGCACCAGGTACGTGCCATAACTCAGGGCGTTCACCAGCACCATGGCGTTGCCCTGCCAGGAGGCGTGACCTGCGTCGTCGACCAGACCCCGAGACAGCAACAGCACGGCACCCGCACCACCCACCACCACCCCCAACAGCTGCGCGCCAGTTACCGGAAGGCGCAACAACACCGCCGAAGCCAGCAGCACAAACACCGGATTGATGGTCATGATGAGGCTCGCATGCACCGGGCTGGTCAAGGCCAAACCATTGAAAAAAAGCAGCTGATTCACCGCCACCCCGGTCGTACCACAGGCCACCAGTCTCCACCAATCCCGCCGCTCCACCCGCTCCCATTGGGCCATTCCGGTCCGCCACCACCGAATGCCCGCCAGCACGCCCCTCAGCAGCCAGAACAGGACACCAGCCCCTACCACCCGCACCACAATGAACCCGCTGGGTCCGATGCGTTCGGGCATCAAACCCTTCGCAACCAAGTAATTGCCAGCGTAAATGGCCGCCACGAGAAACAAGGCCACCTGGGCCCAGACCGCGGTCAGTCCTGTCCGGGATGTCCCTGTTGTTCCCACGATTCCATTCGGTTCACCAGGGCCTGCAGGCCATCCTGCCAATGGTGGTGGTTATCGATGACAACATCTGCCCGATCCCGCCAAGGCTCGATGAAAGCGAGATCGCTGGGCCGCACATGGTTTTCCCATTGGTACATCACCTCCTCGGCACTGTAGCCCCGTTCGGTTCCATCGCGTTGAATCCGCCGGGCCAGCCGAACCTCTACGGGTGCGTCGATGTAGCCCACGAGGGTTGCCCGCTCCCGAACACCGGGATAAGCCATGACAAACAAGCCCTCCACGATGAGCCATTCGGTCGGTTCGATGCGGATGCGCGCCGAGGCCATGACGTCCCGGTTGTAGGTGTAGGTATCCAATTCCACCCCCTCCCCCGCCCGCAGCCGGTCGATGTCGGCAATGAGTTTTCCGTGGTCAATCACTTCGGGCAAATCGAAGTTCGTCATCCCTTGGTCGTCCACTGGCAACTGGGCCTTGGGCAGGTAGTAATCGTCGCAAGAAAGCACCGACACCCGGGGTCCAAAGTGGGCACACAAACCCCTGAGCACGGTGGACTTCCCCGCACCGCTCCCTCCGACCAATGCGACGAGTTTCATCGGACCATGCTTTGTTGGGCCGCGCGGGAGAGCAGCGCGACGAGGTTTCGGTCATTCGCCAACCGAGGCACTTTGTTCTGGCCGCCCAACTTTCCCATGGACCGCATGGCCTCCAGGAAGGTTCCGGGCGGGACCGGCCGCAAGACCGCCGGCCGCAAGACCGAGCCGGTCAACAGGTCCCGATAATAGGGATTCCGGCGCTGCAAGGCGGCATCCAGCGCCTCAGCAAACCGATCCGCATCCCCTGGCTCCGACTCAAACTCCACCCACCACTCATGGTACGGCAAGCCCTCAGACGGAGCCACCTCCGGCGCCACGTGAAACTCCGTCACCACCCCACCTGCCGCAGCCACCGCCTCCCCCATGGCGCCCTCCACCTCTTCGGCGATTACGTGCTCCCCGAAAGCCGACGTGAAATGTTTCACCCGGCCCGTCACCACCACCCGCGGCGGATCCAACGAAACGAAACGCACCGTGTCACCGATGTCATAACCCCACAAACCCGCGTTGTTCGAAAGCACCAATGCATACGACACCCCGAGCTCGACCTCAGCCAGCCCCAACCGGGGAGCGTCGAGCTCCCCGTAACGGTCTGCCGGAACAAACTCGAAAAAAATCCCGTCCGCCACATTCAACCGCAGCCCTTCCACCCCCTGCCGATCCTGGTACGCCAGAAACCCTTCCGAAGCCGGGTACAATTCGACCACGTCCACATCCCCCCCAATCAACTGCCGAAACCGGTCCCGGTAAGGCGCAAAAGACACCCCGCCATACACGAACAGCTCAAACCGCGGAAACACCTCCTTCACCGTCGCCTTCCCCGTGTACGCCAACAAACGCTCGAAGTACATCTGCACCCACGAGGGAATGCCGCTGATCAGACGCAAATCCTGTCCCGCCGTTTCCCGCACAATCGCCTCCACCTTCTCCTCCCAATCCTCGATGCAATTGACCTCATACGAAGGCAACCGGTTGCGCTGCAAGTAAGCCGGAACGTGGTGCGCCACGATGCCACTCAATCGCCCCAGCGGGATGCCTCCGCCCGTGGACCCCAGCACCGGTGAGCCCTGCAAGAAAATCATTTTCCCGTCCACAAACGACGCGCGCCCGGTGTCCGCGATGTAGGACAGCAGCGCATTGCGGGCCGTCCCGATGTGGTTGGGCAGGCTCTCCCGCGTGAGGGGGATGTATTTCGCCCCACTTGTCGTGCCGCTCGTCTTGCAGAAATACAGGGGTTTTCCAGGCCAAACCACATCCAGCTCTCCCCCCACCGCGCGCTCCATCCACGGACGCAACGCCTCGTAATCCCGCACCGGAACCGCACTCCGGAAATCCGCCACAGACCAGTCGGCCCGCATACCGTGCTCCCTGCCGAATACGGTTCCCGCACCCGCCGCCACCAAACTGCGGAACACCGCCTGCTGGGCAGCCAACGGATCTTGCATTCGGCGCTCCGCCCGCCCCACCACCCAGCGCGCCATCGGGCGCGCAAGCACAGACTTCCATCCCATGCCCCAAAAGTAACAAGGCCGTTCTCCCCGGAGGAAGAACGGCCTTGCCCAATTGCTGAATTCGTCCGATTACCGGATGTTCATCTTCTTTGTCAAGCGCATGCCGTCTGCCACCAAGGTGTAGGTGTACAATCCAGCACCCAATCCGGCTACGTCATAGACCACGTTGTGCGTTCCGGCAGGCAACATGCCTTGATCCAGGACTTCGATCAGACGTCCCTGCAAATCGCGGATCTCCAATGCCACCCGACGGGCCTGCAACAACTCGAAGCGGATGCTGGTCGTTGCCTCAGCCGGGTTGGGGACGTTTTGGTACAATTCAATGCCATTCAAGTTGGCGATCTCATCGATGCCCACGCGCTGGGAGAGAATCAAACGGATGGCGGGGGTAGCCGTCTGGGAAGTGAACCACACATAATCGCCTGATCCCGCCTGGCTGTATACACCGGTGGAGTTGTCCGTGTCGGAGTTGGCGTTGCCCAACACCGTGAGTTCCTCTTCCGTCTCAAACTCTACAATCACCCCTCCGAAGTAGAAGTTGCCTGCTTCCAAGGCAATGGGGTCTTCGAACGGCAGGTAAACAAACTCAGATGCGGCGGCCGATGCCGGCGTCCACGCGTTGTTGTACTCCCAGTAGGTAGACTCGAAAGGCGAATCGGTCAATCCCACTTCCGGATCCAGCGTGTACAGGCGGGTTTCAAATTCGATGAGGCCCGTTCCACCGGAGTTTTGACCGAAGCGCACCGTCATGCCGTATGCGGTCGAGCCTTCGTTTTGGATGTGCCAGTAGTTGCCATATCCCGTAGGCTCGAACAAGTCGGAATTGGGCACCGCCCGGGGGCGGAACTGCGTGTTCAGATTCGACTCGTCGTCGTGGCCGTACTCGTCGTCGGTGTAAACCACCCAGGTCGATGCGGTGTTGTTGGAACCGTCCTCGTCCACCTCCGCTTGGGCGATGGTGGCTTGGATGGTGTAAGTGCCCGTAGCGGTCGGCGTCCAACCGGTTGCGATGTAAACCGTGTCTTGGATGTTGGAAGGGCAGGCAGCTGCGTTGCCGTAACTGGGCACGATTCCCAGGGTCTCGGTGGTGGTGCTGACTACGTTGCTCTGCTCATCGAGGATTTCCACCGTCACTTCCACACCGGTTTGGTTTGCGTTGCCGCCGTTGCGGTACATCACACCCGCCACAAGCCCGCCGTCAGCGGCTGCAATGGCTTGCTCCAATGGGATGTAACGGTACTCGAACACATTGTAAACATCTCCCGAGGTGATCTGGGTGATTTCCAGCTCGTTCTCGATGGGGTTCTCAGAAATGACCACATCGTCGAAGCCCCAGTAGTAGTGGCTGTAGCCATCACCCGTTTCGGGAGCCTGGAGGTAGGAGAAGCGAATGCGCACATCCGACTCACCCGCTGCCACGCAAGAGATGTCCACCGAAGTCGTCAACGGATTGGCAGAAGCCGTATTCGCCGATTGAATGAAGGTGCCGTGTCCATCAAAGGTGACCCAAGTAACCCCGCCGTCGTTGCTGGCTTGCAGGTAGATGGGGGCATAGGGGAAGCAGCAGTACCGGAAGTACTGCTCCCAGGTCACCACCACGGACGAATTGCTGCTGAAGTCGATGGAGGGGCTGGTCAACGAACCCTCCGTGTTCACCACGCCATCATCAATGGGCGTATTGAAGTAGTCGCAATCGAAAATCATCCAGCCATTCGGGTCCGAGGTGGAATTCAAACTGGCGATGTTCGTGGAAAACTCTCCGGCAGGTGGCTGGACGCCTGAGGGCGTTCCGTTCGCATAGATGCCATCTCCACCGGGAGCGACATACTGCCAAATCAATCCGCCCCCCGTGTCCTCAGCCGTCCAGGCGCCGATGCCGTTGTTGCCATCGAATCCATTGGCGAAGTCCTCTTGGAAGAGCACCGTGCCGCCGCCGCGCTGGACGAGTTCGAGCGAACCCACACCCGATGCATCCCGGGTGCCCACTTCCGCAGCCGTCAATCCCGTGGGGCGCTGCGCAAAGGCATGGCGGTCCACAATGCGCTGGCCTTGGACGGTCACTGCCGCTCCCAACCCCAGCAAAGCGATGTACAAATGCTTCATAACTTTCCTATTTGCGGGCCAAATTACTTCGACCCCGGGCTTTTTCCACCTTCCGGTTGCGGACTTTTGAACAAGTCCCCGGCAGCACCAAACCACCTGGGTGAACAAAAAAAGGGCCACCCCGCGGGGCAGCCCTTTTCCCAATGCGATCCAATGACGAATCAACGCACCACGAGGCGCTGCGTAGATTGTTCACCCCCCACCGAAATGGTGTAGGTGTAAACGCCTGCGCCCATCGTCGAAACGTCGAACGTCCAGCTGTGGTAGCCGGCGGACTGGGTGCCGCGGTCTTCTGCGATCACCAGCTTGCCCGTGATGTCCCGAACCTCGAAGGCCACTGGAGCATTGCGGTCGAGGCGGTACTGGATGCGCGCCGTCTCTTGTGCTGGGTTCGGGAATGCCGGGAACAATTCGAACGACTCCGTCGTGACCTCCCGAACCGATACCGTGTTCGTGGCGTCAGGATTGAGGTTCAAACGCACCATCGGAACCTCGTTCGTGTAGTACCAGTCGTAAGCGCCGCCCGATCCGAAGGGACCGTAGACGAAGCTGGTGGAATTCGGCGTGTACTTGGACTCGTAAAGTTGGACTTCCGATCCGCCATAGTGCTCAAAACCAGCGGCAATCAGATCGCCTTCTGCCGCGGTGTAAGGCTCCTGCAGGACCAAGGTGTACCAAACCACTTCGTCCGCTGATTCGTCCCCCGTGTTCGTGTAAGCGGAGGCCAAATCCAATTCCGAAGTCGAAACAATCAAACCGCCGTATTGCTCCACCAAGAAGTTCTCGTCCGCGCCATCGAACAAGTGTGCGATGATGGGGGTGCCCTCCTCCGAAGACGAAGCCAATGCTACGTCGATGGCGTACACGGTTACCTCACCGAAAACCTGGAAAGGGTTGCACGCAATGAAGTCGTCCGCTCCGTCCGATGGGAACAGGCCCGTGAATGTGCCGTCGTCACGGCCCCACTGCAACGTGGTGACCTCGAACGACTGCGCCGTGCTGTTGTTGTCCGGGTTCTCGTCGTCGTTGTCCGACGCAACCGTGTAACCCACTTCATACAGACCCGGTCCGCCGGTGATTTCTACGCCCGTCACCCGCAAGGTGTCGGCGGTTTGGTAGTCCAAACCGATCGCACCCGAGCTGCCGACCGAAGCGCCGTTCACGAAACCCTCGAGCGCAGTGCCCGTTTGGTCCACGTAGCCGATGTTGTAAACCTTCGCGGCGAAATCCAATGGAATGAGCTGGCTTTCTGGCCAAGCACCGTACTCGTAGATGCCCGTCGTGTTCTGGTCGGTGTAGGAGTAGTAGTTGTCGATGCGCACGTCGTTTGCAGGGGTCTCGTAGACCACTACGTCATCGATTTCCCAGCTGTAGCCCCAGGTACCGACCCAACGGAAACGGACGTACACCATGCCCTGGCCGCCAGCGGCTTCGGTGATGTCCAGCTCGATGATCGAAGGGTTGTCGCTCTGGTCCGAGGTCTCATAACCTGGGAACACCTCCCAACGGCTCTGAACGGGACCGCTGCCGTAATCCACCGTGCCCAAAGCGGGGTCTGAAGAATTCACGTCTGGCCAGTTGACCCCGTCGCGAGAAACCTCGACGAGACACTTCTCGCTGTCGTCCGAAGCTCCGTTGTCCCAGCAGCGGTAACGGGTCTGGAACGAAAGGCTCACGTACGGGTGGGCCGAGCAGTCGATGGCCTGGGCATTCTGGAACCAGCAGTTCTCCACCCAGTCTGCAGAATAGTTCGCATCGGCTCCGAACAGGTCAGAGTCCACGATGAGGAGACCATTGGCCGCCGTGGTTGAGTTCATGGGGCTGGCCACAGAAGTGCCACCCGTGCCACCGGCCCACTGGTTGTAGGGACCCGACGGTCCATCCGTGGTGCAGGAAAAATTGATGTCGATGCCCGTCCAAGCCTGACCAGCGATGTCCGCGCCGTTGTCGAAGACCCAATCTGAGCAGCTGTTGACGTTGCAGTCGTTCGACCAAATGTCCACCCGGTTGACCGCGGTGGAAGGCAGGGCAGAAACCGAGCGCTTGGGCTGGGCGGCACGGAGCGGCGCTACCGGCATCACGCCTTGTGCCACCACGCCGGAGCCCGTGACCAGCGCGAGCAGCGAGATGTAAAAGTGCTTCATAGAGAAGAATTTGTGGGTTGATGGATTTGAATGATGCCGCAAATATAGGCGGTTGAAAAGGATTTGGCCTGCAAGCAAAACCGCATCTCAATGGGCCATTTCTGCAAAATCGCTGATGGGCGGGCAGCTGCAAACCAAGTTGCGGTCGCCGTACGCATTGTCCACCCGGGCCACCGAAGTCCAAAACTTGCGCAACCGCAAGCCCGGAACGGGATAGCAGGCGGCCTCCCGGGTGTACGGGTGTTCCCAGTGCGAAGCGATGGCCTCGTGGGCCGTGTGGGGTGCCATCTTCAAAACGTTGTCCTCCGCGTCCGCCCGGCCCTCCTCGATGGCCCGGATCTCGGCCCGGATGGCCAACATCGCTTCAGCGAACCGATCGAGTTCCTCCAGCGACTCGCTCTCCGTCGGTTCCACCATCAGTGTGCCCGGCACAGGCCAGCTCACCGTCGGTGCGTGGAATCCGTAGTCAATCAAACGTTTGGCAATGTCCATGACCTCGATTCCGGCCGTGGCCTTGAACTTTTGGCAGTCCAGAATCATCTCGTGCGCCACTGTCCCCGAGCCGCCACGGTACAGGATGTCATACGCACCCTCCAGGCGGGCCCGCAAGTAATTCGCGCTGAGGATGGCCCAGCGGGTGGCGTCGGTCAAACCGGCCTCCCCCAACATCTGGATGTAGGCGTATGGGATGATGCAAATCAGCGCGCTTCCGAATGGCGCACCGCTCACCGCTTCGATGGCCTGCGCCCCACCCACCGCTTCTACGGGATGGCCCGGCAAGAAGGGCACCAAATGGGCCGCGACCCCGATGGGGCCCACACCCGGACCTCCCCCACCGTGGGGAATCGCAAACGTCTTGTGCAGGTTCAAGTGACAAACGTCGGCACCGATGAGACCCGGACTGGTCAACCCCACCTGCGCGTTCATGTTGGCACCGTCCATGTACACTTGGCCCCCGTGGGCGTGCACGATGCGGGTGATTTCAAGAATGCCCTCCTCGAACACGCCGTGGGTTGATGGGTAGGTCACCATCAATGCCCCCAACCGATCGCTGTGGGCCTGCGCCTTGATGCGGAGGTCTTCGATGTCCACATTGCCCGCAGCATCGCAGGCCACCACCACCACCTGCATGCCCGCCATCACCGCGCTGGCCGGGTTGGTGCCGTGGGCTGAGGAAGGAATGAGGCACACATCCCGGTGGTGGTCCCCCCGGGCGTCGTGGTAGGCGCGGATGACCATGAGCCCCGCATACTCACCCTGTGCCCCCGAGTTGGGTTGCAGCGAAACCCCCGCAAATCCCGTCACCTCCGCGAGGTCGGATTCCAAACGCGCCAACAATTCCCGGGTCCCTGCCGCTTGGTCTGCCGGGCAGAAAGGGTGCAGGTTCGCAAATTCAGGCCAAGTCACCGGAATCAACTCCGTCGCCGCATTCAACTTCATGGTGCAAGAACCCAGCGGAATCATCGCATGTGCGAGACTCAAGTCCTTGTTTTCCAAGTGTTTGATGTACCGCATCATCTCCGTCTCCGAGCGGTATGTGTTGAACACCGGATGCTGGAGGTAATCCACCTCGCGGGCCAGCGTACCGAAGAAAACAGGCTCCCAGCGAACCCCTTGAACCGGGGTGACACCGAACAGCGTGCACAGATCCATGAGATCCGCATCCGTCACGCATTCGTGCATCGCTACGCCCACGTGCATGCCGTCGGGGTGGTAGGCCAAATTGATCTGCATCGCCTCCGCCCGTGCCCGCAGAGCCTGCATGCCGTCCTCACCCCCTGACACGTGCACCTTCAACGTATCGAAGTAGGTTCCATTCACCTGTCGGAAATCGGTACTCCCCTGCAAGGCCACATCGAGCGACCGGGCCCGCAAATGGATGCGCTCGGCGATGGCCCGAACCCCATCGGGACCGTGGTACACCGCGTACATCGAGGCCATCACCGCGAGCAGGCTCTGGGCCGTGCAGATGTTCGAAGTGGCCTTGTCCCGGCGGATGTGCTGCTCCCGGGTTTGCAGCGCCATCCGGAGGGCGGCCGATCCCAAACGGTCTTTCGAAACGCCGATGA
>JBIKTK010000260.1:0-3047 GCA_044348125.1 Flavobacteriales bacterium
AGGACATCCTCCAAAACCGATTGCACCGATGCGCCCTGCGGTTGGCGTTGCCACCCACAGAAATCCGTGCCGTCAAATTGCAACTCCAGGAAGACCCGCACCGCAGGGCAATCTCAGCATCAAGCCCAAGAGGCGATGGACTCGCTCTTGTAGGCCCCCGCCAGGAGTTTGTCCTTCACCGTCGTGAACGTCTCGATGGTGTACGCCACGTCCTCCAAAGTATGCACCGCGGTAGGAATGAGGCGCAACATGATCACATCCCTTGGCACAACGGGGTACACCACGATGGAGCAGAAAATGCCATGGTTTTCGCGCAAATCCAGGGTCAAGTTCGTGGCCTCGCCCAAGCCTCCCGAGAGGAAAACCGGCGTGACGCAGGAATTGGTTTCGCCGATGTTAAAGCCCGCAGCGCGAAGCCCTGACTGCAGCGCCCGAACATTCTCCCACAGCTTGGCCATGTGTTCCGGCTGGGTGCGCATCATTTCCAACCGCTTCATGGCACCGATGACAATGGGCATGGGCAGGGCCTTGGCAAAGGTCTGGGAACGCATGTTGTACCGGAGGTACTCAATCACATCCTCCTCCCCTGCTACAAAAGCACCGACCGTGGCCATGGACTTTGCAAACGTGCCGAAGTAGATGTCCACTTCGTGTTGAACCCCCTGGAAATCCGCCGCCCCACGGCCGTGTTCCCCGATCGTACCGAAGCCGTGGGCATCGTCTACGAACAACCGGAACGGAATCTTCTTCTTGAATGCTGCGATTTCAGCCAGTTTTCCTTGGTCCCCGGCCATGCCGAAAACCCCTTCCGTCGCCACCAAAATCCCGCCACCTGAAACATCGGTGAGGGCCTTCGCGCGTTCCAACTGTTTGGCGAAGCTCTCCATGTCGTTGTGCTGAAAGACGAAGCGCTTTCCCTGGTGCAATCGAACACCGTCGACCATACAAGCATGGGACTCGCTGTCGTAAACGATGACATCATGCCGGGTCACCAACGCCTCGATGGCGGACATGCAACCCTGGTAACCGTAGTTGAGCAGGAAGGCATCCTCCTTCTGCATGAAGTCCGCGAGCTGGGCTTCGAGGGCCTCGTGTTGCGAAGTTTGGCCTGACATCATCCGTGCACCCATCGGGTAAGCCATCCCCCAATCTGCCGCTGCTTGCGCGTCCACTGCCCGAACATCCGGGTGGTTCGCAAACCCCAAGTAGTTGTTGATAGACCAAACCAGCACATCCTTGCCGCGGAAGGTCATCCGGTTCGAAATAGGCCCCTCCAGCTTCGGAAAAGTGAAGTAACCATGGCTCTCCCGGGCGTGCTGTCCCAAAGGACCCCGGTCTTTGCGAATGCGTTCAAAAATGTCCAAGACAGTTGTATTTGAGGGCACAAAGATAGCCGGGGCATCCATCCGCGGGTGGCGGTTGTGCGTATCTTGTCCCAAATGTTATAAAATGTCCTGCGCTTGGGGCTGCCTCGTGTCTGTTTGTTGGGTGAGCCGTCCTAACTTCGCCCCATCTGCATGACGACCGAACGCCGTACCCTGTTTTTATTGTTGTCCCTTGCTTTGGCGGGGGTTTTTCTGGGGTGCAATCCCTACAATGAGGTCCTCAAGAGTCCCGACTTGGAGTACAAATACGCTCGGGCTGTTGGTTTCGTGGATTCCAACGCATGTTTTGGCGCCCTCCCGATTTTGGAGGAGTTGGCTGGCTTGACCCGCGGCACAGAGCGTGGGCGAGACGTCCAATTTCAACTGGGACGCGCTCATTTCTGCGTAGGCGACTATTACCTCGCCAGGTATCACCTACGTCAGTTTTCACGCACTTTCCCTTCGGATGCACGGGCTGAGGAAGCCCAGTTCCAAGCAGCCATTTGCAGTTACCGTTTGAGCCCTTCAGCCGCCTTAGACCAATCGGAAACCAAGGCTGCCATGGAGGAATTCCAGTTGTTCTTGGACCGTTTTCCGTCGAGTGCCTACCGCGATTCCAGTCAACAAATGGTGGATGACTTGCTGGCCAAACTACAACGCAAGTCTTTCGACAATGCAGCATTGTACCACCGAACCCAACAGTACAAAAGCGCCACCATCGCCTTGCGCAATGCACTCAAGGAGCACCCGGACACCCCTTACCGGGAAGAAATCCAGTGGTTGATCTTCGACAGCCACTTCCAATATGCTCGCCAAAGCACCGAGCGGAGGAAATTGGAACGATACAACGAAGCGTTGGATGCTTTTCTTACCTTTGCTGCCCGGTTTCCGCAGAGCCCGAGGCTTCCAGATGCCCAGCGCATCCAAAAGTCTTGTTTGGCGGAGATGGAACGACTGACTGCTACCCCCCCACCCTCTACGCCATGAATTTCAAAAGCATCAAAGCCGAGAAGACGACCGAGACGCGCGACAACCACAATTTGGAGCTGTGTGGAACGGGCAACTTATTCGAAACGATTGTTGTTCTCAGTCAGCGGAGCAACCAGATTGCGGTTGAGTTGAAAGAGGAATTGTCCAAGAAGTTGGAGGAGTTCATCGCTCCCACGGATTCCTTGGACGAGGTCTTCGAAAACCGGGAGCAGATTGAAATTTCGCGGTTCTACGAGCGGCTTCCGAAACCCCACAGCATCGCGATTGCTGAACTGCGTCAGCAGCGCCTGCTGATCGAGGCGCAAGAGCTTGGAACTGCTGCCGTGTCTCCCGGGAAGGAGCACACCCCCGCGTCAATCGCCTGATGGAAGGCGCCGTCGTCGGTGCACCCTTGTCTGGAAAGCGCATCCTGCTGGGAATCACCGGCAGCATTGCCGCTTACAAAGCCGCTTTGCTCGTCCGGGAACTCATTCGCTCGGGAGCGGATGTCCGTGTGGTAATGACCGCGGGGGCTACGGAGTTCATTGCCCCGTTGACGTTGGCCACCCTCTCTGGACATCCAGTACACAGTGATTTTACCGAAAACCGAGATGCAGGGACTTGGACAAACCATGTCGACCTGGGATTGTGGGGTGACTTGATTGTGGTGGCTCCTGCAACGGCTCACACCTTGGGCGCCATGGCAAACGGAAG
>JBIKTK010000018.1:0-9383 GCA_044348125.1 Flavobacteriales bacterium
GGATGTCCACCTCATTCTGGGCGGGAACGCAGAGGGGAAGGGCGAGGAGGGCGGCGGCCCAGGTTCGGGCCGCGGAACCGCGGGAGGTACGGTGGCTGCTCATCGGGGCGACCGGGGCGAAGGGGTGGAGCCGGTTCGGCCTCCGGAAGGTGCGGCCGACGGAGGCGTCCGGCTCGGTGGGGGCGTGGCAGCCGGGGCGGCGGCACCGGAACTGCGGTTGCGCTCCGGGTTCGTTCGGGGCGCAGCCGGCGGCGTGGTGCGCGGCTCCGTCCGGCTGCCTCCCGTGCGAGGGGCGGTGCTCTCTGGCACCGTCGGGGCAGGGAGGGTCCGCCCGGGCGAAGCCGGTGCCGTACGAGGACCCTCGGTTCCCCGGGGCGTCTGGACTCCCCGGGACGGGGCCGCCCGCTGGGGACCCGGTTGCCCCGGAGCGACCTCGTCCGTCCCCCCAGGCACTGCGGGTCCGGGCGCGACCGCCGGCTCCAGCAGCCTCGTGGCGCGCCGAGGCTCCAGCAAGGTACCCCCGGTACCGTAATTCGAATTCGACCCCGATGTGGACATCAGCGGCACCCGGGGCCGGCTGATCACCGGTGTGCCCCCATCGTCATCGGACCCCCACCAGCCTCCCTGGCCCCACAGCGGGCTCCAGTTTCCGTATCCGTATGGGTTGTAGTAAGGATTGTTCCACCCGTAAGGATTGTTCCACCCGTAAGGATTGTTCCACCCGGAGTTCATTCCCCACCCCGGGTTCATTCCCCACCCCGGGTTCATTCCCCACCCGGAGTTCATTCCCCACCCTGTCCCCATGCCCATGCCCCATCCATCGTTGAGCCCCGGTGCATAACCGCCCCATGGCCGGTAGGGGTTGAAGTCCGGTTGTGGTTCGGATGACTTCGCGCGTTCTGGGTCATAAAAGTCGTCTGAAGCACCGTCCGATTCGGTGGTGACACCTGCGCGCTCCATGAGCAGTTCAAAGTGCTTCGCGTCCGTCACAAATTGTTCATCCCGTGCGAGGTAAGTTTCGTCCGACTCCAATCCCGAAAGCTGGGCGGAGGGGGCACATCCTGCCGCTGCCAGGCCTGTGAGGAGCATCCCGGCCCAAAAGACCCGGGGAGAGCGGTAGAAGCGGCCGGTGGAAGGGAGGATCAACATGTTCTGTAGGTTTGGGGAGGTGAACCTTCCCGAAGGTAGGAAAATTGGGTACTTTCGCACCGCAAATGGAGGCTGCCTTTTGTGGGTTTGGCCTTAATGTTTGCAAAAATCAGACCAAACTTCCCCATGGCTCAGTTGACATCACGTGCGCAGGATTACAGCAAATGGTACAATGAACTTGTGGTCCAGGCGGACCTGGCCCAGCACAGCGATGTGAAGGGTTGCATGGTCATCAAGCCTTATGGCTACGCAATTTGGGAGCGCATGCGGGATGTTTTGGACGCCATGTTCAAGGAAACCGGGCACGTCAATGCGTATTTTCCTTTGTTTATTCCCAAGAGTTACCTCTCCAAAGAAGCAGCCCACGTCGAGGGGTTTGCCAAGGAATGCGCGGTGGTGACCCACTATCGGCTGATGAACGACCCCAACGGTGGGGGCATCGTGGTGGACCCGAAGGCGAAGTTGGAGGAAGAGTTGGTGGTGCGTCCCACGTCGGAGACCATCATTTGGAACACGTACCGGGATTGGATCCAGTCCTACCGGGATTTGCCCTTGCTCATCAACCAGTGGGCGAACGTGGTGCGTTGGGAGATGCGGACCCGGTTGTTCTTGCGGACGACTGAGTTCCTGTGGCAGGAGGGGCACACCGCCCATGAAACGGCGGAGGAAGCGGTGGAGGAAACGCGCCGGATGCTCGACGTCTATGCGCGGTTCGCGCAGGAGTGGATGGCCATGCCCGTGGTTCGGGGGGTGAAAACGCCCAACGAGCGGTTTGCGGGGGCGTTGGACACGTATTGCATCGAAGCGATGATGCAGGATGGGAAGGCGCTGCAGGCAGGGACGTCGCACTTTTTAGGCCAAAACTTCGCCCGTGCATTCGATGTCAAATTCGCCACGCGCGAGGGGGGTCAGGAGCTCGTTTGGGCGACTTCCTGGGGGGTGTCGACCCGGTTGATGGGGGCGCTCATCATGTCCCATTCGGATGATGCGGGACTGGTGTTGCCACCGCGTTTGGCTCCGATCGAGGTGGTGTTGGTGCCCATTTACAAGGGGGCAGACCAAATGGGCGACATCGTCGCCGCCTTGCGCGAAATCGCCACAGGCCTCCGCGCAGCGGGTCTCCGGGTGAAGTTGGACGATGACGACACCAAGCGTTCGGGCTGGAAATTCGCGGAGTACGAGCTCAAAGGGGTCCCGCTGCGCATCGCCATGGGGCCGAGGGATTTGGAAAATGGAACGGTGGAGCTCGCCCGCCGGGATACCCGGGAGAAATCGGTGGTCCCCGTGGCCGGGCTCACGGAGCGCGTGCAGGGGTTGCTCGAGGCGATTCAGGCGTCCCTGTTCCAAATCGCGGCAGAACGGACCGAGGCCACCACGCGCACAGTCGATTCGTGGGAGGATTTTGTGGCCGCCCTCGACCTGGGAGGCTTCGTCCGAGCGCACTGGGATGGAACCCCGGAAACGGAGGAGCGCATCAAGGAGGAGACGAAGGCGACGATTCGTTGCATCCCCCTGGATGCGCCAGACGAAGCCGGGGCCTGCATCCGGACGGGGGCGCCTTCGGCCCGCCGGGTCCTCTTCGCCCGCGCTTACTGACTCCGGCCCCCGCTGGCCCCTCCTGCTGCCCGGCGCCGCCGAAGAACACCCGTCTCGAGGTCGTGCATCAGTTCCCGAAAGGCAGCCTCGATGGCATCCTCGTGAAACAGCGATTCCACCAAGGCCCGGTTGTGACTCCGGTCCGCAGCGGGAAGCGGCACACCCAACTCCTCGGGAATCTCCCTGTCTGGCAGCCAGCCGATCACAAATCCCCGCGACCGGAAGTAGCCCGCAAAGTGTGCGTCCTCGCGCATCCAAACCCGGAGCCCCAACCACAGTGCCAACACGAGCGCACCCGTGCTTTGTGTACTTCGGTTGTACACCACCAAGGTCGAAAACGTCCGCAGCCAATCCGGGTAGGCGCCCAGGCCTTGGTGTGTGAACTGGGCTTCCCAGCCGGGCAGCATCCACCGACCCAATCGGTCCACCGCCCAACGGTACCGCGGGCATCCATAACTCAGGCTGCCCGTGATTCGAGTACCCGATGGCAGCCGCGCCCTCCGCATCGCTGCCATGAGATCCAGGTGGTTGCCCGAGTTGAGCCCGCTCGTGCCCAGCAGGATTTGGCCTGACTTTTCCGTGCACATCGCGGGGTGCAGCCAGCCAGGAAGCTGGTTGTACAAGCTCCGGTAAATGCGGGGCGCAGGATCGAGGTACGGCAGAAATGGCGCCTCCTCCTCGAGGAAAGCGGTCGCCGCGTCGACCCGTTCCAAGGCCTGAAAAAACGGTGCCCGCCGCCCCTGAACGGCCTGCTTCACCCGAATCCAGGTCACCGAGAACTTCCCGAGCGCCGCGTTCAACAGCCGGGTACGGGGCAGAAACAGCGCCTCGTTCAGCGCTGGAATGTACCGGTAGTAATCGTCGCCCCAACTCGCCCACACAACAGGAACATCCGGCGGCACCCTTTGGATCCATTGCAGCATCCTGCCCTTGAGGCGATGGACGAAAACCACGTCGACTCCCTCTGCAAGCATAGCATGTACATCCTTGTCATACAATGGATTGACCCAAGGATGAGGCCGGTGAGGAATGTGGTAGTCCGGGTCGATCCACCAGTGGTGCTGATGCTCCGTGTCGCGCTGCAGCGTATCGTGCAACATGCGAACCGAGGCGTGGTCGAAGGCCAAATGCAGTACCCTCATGCCGTTACCGTCCACGCAGTGGCCACTTGTCGAGCGACCCACCGCACCTGTTGCGTGCTCAGTCCCAAGTGCAATGGAAGACGGAGCAGGGTGTCCGAAAAGCGTTGGGCATGGGGCGCATCGGCCACCCACCCCATGCGCTGAGCGAAGGGACTGCTGTGCAGTGCTTGGTAATGGAAATGGGCAGCGATGTCCCGGTGCTTCAACCGTTGGGTCATTCGTGACCGGTGTTCCGCATCTCGTGCGAGCACATAAAAGATGTGCCCATTGCCGGTCTGACCCCAATGGGCGGGTGGAATGAACTCCTGAGGCAGCCGCCGGGTGAAATTCCGGTGGTATTCTCTCCACAAGCCCATGCGCTGGTGGGTGATTTGGGGCAGGCATTCCAATTGGCCCATCAGGTAGGCCATGTTGAGTTCGCTGGGAACGAAGCTACTCCCCACATCTTCCCAACCGTACTTCGCCACCTCACCACGGAAAAATGCTTGTCGGTTCGTCCCTTTTTCCCACACGATGTGAGCCCGTTCCCAAAGGTCGTTGCGGTTCACGACCAGGCATCCCCCCTCCCCACACGCTACATTCTTCGTTTCGTGGAAGGAGAAAGCGGCCAAATCGCCCCAACCACCCACCGGAATTGCAGCCCCGGTGGGGTCCTTCAGCGCGGGGGTCCCGATGGCTTGTGCAGCATCCTCCACGAGGAGCACCCCTTGGTCGCGACACCATTTTGCGATGGAGGGGAGTTCGTGGGCTACCCCGGCATAGTGTACCACCACGACGACTTTGACCCGGGGGGTGAAGGCACGCTGGATTTGGGCCAAACCCACCTGCGGAATGCCCCCTTCACAGTCTGCAAAACGGGGCCTTGCACCCCGCAGCACGAAGGCGTTGGCAGATGAAACAAAGGTGTAGCTGGGCACAATGAACTCATCGCCTGGCCCGATGTCCGTCAAGATGGCCGCCAAATCCAATGCTGCAGAACAGGAAGGCGTGGGCAGAACGCGGCTCCCGTGGTTTTGGAGGAACCAGTCCTGAACTTTGCGGCTCCAAGGGCCATCGCCACAGGTTTGGCTGCTGCCGATGACCTGCGCGACATACGCTGCTTCCCGACCCACGGTCATGGGCCGATTGAATCGGGTGCGCACCATTTGCAGCGCATTCGGTGACTGGTGGTGGGGCGTGACCATGGCGGTTGTATACGCACGCCCTCCGAAAAGGTTTAAAATGGTTTTGTTTGAAACAACTGGATCGGGCGCAGCGTAGGATACCATTCCGGACACGGAACAAATGGAAACACCGCTCATGACTCCCCTGGTCCTCAACTTCACCCCCACGGGCATGGTTCCTCAAAAAGACCGCGTGCCCGGTGTTCCCATTGCTGCTTCCGAAATAGTGGAGCAGGTTCATGAAGCTTGGGAACTCGGTATCACCATGGCCCATGTGCACGCCCGCAAGCCGGATGGCACACCGAGCGCCGAGGCAGCGGACTACGCCCCCATCTTGGAGGGCATTCGCCACCATTGCCCGGACTTGGTCATCTGCGCCTCGCTCAGTGGGCGCAGCGTCAGTGATCCGGCAGCTCGTGCTGAAGTGCTTTCCTTGCAACCGGACATGGGCTCGCTCACCTTGAGCTCCCTGAACTTTGTACAGCAGGCCAGTGTGAATGCGCCGGATACCATTCGTGAGCTCGCCCTGCGGATGCGGGAAAGTGGCACCAAGCCGGAGTTGGAGGTCTTCGATCCGGGCATGGTGAATTACCTGGGCTACCTCATGCGGAAGGGTTGGGTAGAGGCCCCGTTTTATGTCAATCTCATTGTAGGGAACATCGCGGGCTCCCAGTTGAGTCCGGTGCACCTGGCGGCTTTGGCGGCCGACTTGCCGGCGGATGCCTGGATATCGCTGGGGGGAATTGGCGCCCAACAGTTGGATGCTCATTTGGTGGCATTGGGCTTGGGTTGGGGCATTCGGGCAGGGTTGGAGGACAACGTGTACTATGACCGAAAGGCGACCCAAATCGCCACCAACCTCGATTTGTTGCGTCGTATCCACTGCTTAGCCCAATGGGCGGAGCGCCCCATCTTGGCCCCCTCGGCTTTGGGAAAGGCAGGATTCTACCACCGGGATCGCCATGTCGCTTGAACGCGCCGATGTTCCGATGCTGACGCTTTTGGGATTCGGTCCCGCTGCTTATCCCATGTTGGTGGAGATAGCGGCCTCCGCTTGGGGCAAATCACCCGAGGCACTGAGGGTCCGGGTGGTTCACAACCTTCCGGTAGACGAACAGGGCCTCCAAGGTCTGATGCCCGCCCACTGGCCCCGTCCTGAATTCTTGCCTCTTTCGGACTGGAATCCAGCGGAGGAGCCCGGGGTTTGTATGCCCGGGGTGTTGCGAGAACCCGCTGTTTCTGCGGTTTGGGCTGCGGTGCAGGCCCATGTAGAAGGCAGAGAGGTCCCGTGGGGTACTTTGGTGCATGCAGCGGCCAGTGTGGCACCTTCAGCCACCTTGGGGCCGGGCGTTTGGATCCACCCCCAAGCCACTGTGGCCACCATGTCGACGCTGGGTGCGTTCAGCTCAGTGAACCGCAATGCTTCGGTGGGGCACCACAACGTGATCGGGGCCTTTTGCCGTTTGAACCCCGGGGCGCACACCGCTGGACATTGTGTGCTGGAGGACGGTGTCACCATGGGGATGGGGGCGGTTTGTCGCGAGGGAGTCCGGTTGGGCGCGGGGAGCGTGGTGGGGGCAGGCAGCGTGGTGTTGAAGGATGTCCCTCCCGGCACAGTGGTCGCCGGCATACCGGCAAAACCGATGTAGTTTTGCCTGCATGGAACAACACACGCCCATAGGCCTGGACCGCAAGACCACCCAGGAGCTCGCCCACGGACTCAATGACTTGCTCGCCGATTTGCAGGTCTTCTACCAGAATGCACGTGGTTTCCATTGGAACCTGCGGGGCTCCCACTTTTTCGAGCTGCACCTGAAATTCGAGGAGCTGTACACCGACCTTCAGCTGAAGATTGACGAGGTGGCCGAGCGCATCCTGACCTTGGGCGAGACCCCCTTGCATGCCTTCACGGACTTTGTGGAGCGCTCCGATGTGCCCACTGTCAAGGACGTGGCCGACGGCCGCGAGGCCATGAAGCATTGCGTGGCCGCCTTCAGCGTGCTCTTGGTCCGGGAGCGGGCGTTGCTGGCTTTGGCAGGCCAAACCGCCGACGAAGGAACCCACGCCCTCCTCAGCGACTACATCCGACAGCAGGAGAAAACGGTCTGGATGTTCCGTGCCTGGCTCGGCTGAATCCCGCACTCAAAAAAATGGTCCGGTGGCTTGCTTCGCGCCGGCACGTTTGTATATTTGCGCTCCCAAAGCGGCCCGTTCGTCTAGGGGTTAGGACGCCAGGTTTTCATCCTGGTAGCAGGGGTTCGATTCCCCTACGGGCTACGATAGAAAAAGCCGTCTCGAAAGGGACGGCTTTTTTCGTCCTCGGCCATTCGAAGGACTCCATAGCAGCACAGCGCTCTATCTTCGCGGCCAAGCCACGACGATGGAACAGCCAGGAGTAAGGATCAACAAGTTTTTGGGCGACGCGGGCCATTGTTCACGCCGGGAGGCGGATCGCTTGGTGGAGCAGGGGCGGGTGCGGGTGAATGGGGTGGTGGCTGGGATGGGGCAACGGGTGACCTCGGCGGACCGGGTTGAGGTGGATGGCCAGTGGGTGGCTGTGCGTTGGGAAGAGGGGGTTCCCGCGGGTGCGGAAGCCGGGGGGCGGGTGGTTTTGGCCTATCACAAACCCCCGGGCATTGTCTGCACCACCGATCGGTCAGAGCCAGACAACATCTTGGATGTCATCGGATTTCCGGAGCGGATTTACCCCATCGGCAGGTTGGACAAAATGAGCGAGGGGCTCATCCTGTTGACCAACGATGGGAGCATCGTGAACGATGTGCTGCGGGCGCGTCACCACCAGGAGAAGGAGTATGAGGTCCGCGTCAACCGCCCATGTGACGATGCCTTTCTGCAGGCCATGGCGAACGGGGTGGACATCTTGGATACCCGCACCCGACCTTGCCGCGTGGAGCGGATGGGGCCAGATACATTTCGGATTGTACTCACCCAGGGACTCAACCGCCAAATCCGGCGGATGTGTGATGCCCTGGGTTACCACGTGGTCCAGCTCCGCCGGGTTCGCATCAAGTCACTGAACTTGGATCTTCCGCGCGGTGCTTGGCGGCTTTTGCTCCCGGATGAGGTGCGCGCTTTGCGCATCGAACCCGGATCTGTCCCGCCTCCTGCTTACTGAAGGACGAGCCGGACCGGGGCCATGCCATCGCCTGCGGTCATCCAATACATGCCGCGTGCCCAGCCGGAGACATCGATGTGTTCGACTGGGGAGGAGGGCCGGAAACGGAATACACAGGTGCCGCGGGCATCCAAGCAAATCACTTCGCGCCCCGCATCCCAGTTTTCTGCCGAGAAGGCCAGGGTCCAACGGTCCTGGGCGGGGTTGGGGAACACCTGAAGCACCTGCGCAGTGGTGGCAGCATCTTCCACCCCGATCACCACCCCGACCGAAGCCAGCAGCCCCACAAACTCCTGGTAAAACAGGTTCGCCACCCGGGCATCGTGGATGATGAGGGTGTTCTCATCGTTGGTGGTCTCAGCGGTGTTCGACCAGTTGTGTGAACCAGTGATGACTTGCGGGTCAGAGAGGGGCTGGCTCTGGTCTACGATGGCGTATTTGTGGTGGAGTTGGCCTGGGACACCGACATGGGAATACACTTGGATGCCCGCGTCCAGAAGGATGTCAAACTCCGAGCCTGTGACATTCGCGTCTTCCATGAGTCCGACGGGGTTTATAAAGATGCTGGAACCCACTTCGATGATGGCTTGGGCCAAATCGTCCCGCGTGAAGGACAACAAGGCGAAGGAGAAGTCATAATCGGTGCTCAGGATGGACTCCCGGATGGCTTGGGTGGTACCGTCGGTGGGGGAGAAGTACAATTCAACGGGTGTTCCTCCAATCTCGAACTTGCGGGGGGTGTTCATGGTCTTGAATGCCCCGAATTTGCTGTTGGCCGGGTTGGGTTGCATGCCGCTTCCACCCCACATCTCCTCAAATTCCAGGGTGTAGGCCTTGGCGAGGCTTTCGTCTTGCAGGATGACCAGGTTGTTGGGATCTGTGGTCAGGTTCTCTGTGGTGAAATTGGTGGAACCTGTGAGTACAAAGGCACGGTCGGTGTATTCCGCATCGCCCACAATGAATTTGTTGTGCATTCCACTGCCGAGTCCATCGGTGCGGAAATGAACAGGAATGCTGGCATTGAAGTCGTCGATGCCCACATTCGCATTGGAGCCTTCGGCGATGTAACGAACCTGGACCCCATTGGCGGCCGCTTGGTTGATGGCATCCACGATGACCGAGTTGTTGATGTTGTACGCCGCGATGTCGAGGGTGTGGGCGGCTGAAAGGATGTAGGTAGCGATGGTGTCGTTGGTG
>JBIKTK010000261.1:0-3007 GCA_044348125.1 Flavobacteriales bacterium
GGTGGCGCTTTCTACCTTCCTCGCGCTGGGCGCATACCGGCTGTTGCAACAGGGCATCATCGCCCGGACCCCCGCTACGGTGGAGACCCTGGGCAGTGCCACGGTGTTGGCGGTGGACAAGACGGGAACCCTGACGCTCAATGAAATGGCGCTGAAACAGGTGGTGGACGCCGTGGCGGGGGTGTCCGCGCTTGAATGGGCGGTTCGGGCGAGTGAGCCGGTGCCTTTTGACCCGATGGAACGCTCGTTGCACACGGCGTGGGCCCCGGGTGGGGACGCTTGGGCAGGGGTGAAACTGGTGCACGAATTCCCGCTGGAGGGGAATCCGCCCACGATGTCGCATGGGTTTGTGGCGGCCGATGGGGGGCTGCAGTGGGCGTGCAAGGGGGCGCCGGAGGGGGTGCTGGCGTTGTGCGGGGAGGGACCGGGGTCGGCGGCGGTGCGGGCCCTGGCGCAGTCGCAGGTGCTGGCGATGTCGCAGGCGGGATTGCGGGTTTTGGGGGTGGCTCGGGCGGTGGGGGCGGGGGCCGAGCGCCCGGCCCGCCAGGCGGACCTGCCTTGGGAGTGGGTGGGCCTGGTGGCCTTTGAGGACCCCGTCGCACCGGGCATCCCGGCCGCGTTGGGCCGGGTGCGCGCCGCCGGGCTGCGGACCGTCATGGTCACCGGGGATGCGCCGGAGACGGCGCGGGCCGTCGCTCGGGCCGTGGGCATGCCGGCCCATCGGGTGGTGACCGGGGTCGAATGGGCCGCAGCCTCGTCCGAGGAGCGGCTGCGCGCCGTCCGGGAGGTGGACGTCTTTGCCCGCATCCGCCCCGAGGCCAAACTCGAAATCGTCCAAGCCCTTTCGGATGTGGGCGAGGTGGTGGCCATGACGGGCGACGGGGTCAACGACGCCCCGGCCTTGAAGGCGGCCGCCATCGGCATCGCGCTCGGACGCCGGGGGACCGAGGTGGCCCAGGGGGCGGCGGGTTTGGTCTTGACCGAGGACGACCTCGGCACCCTCGTGCCCGCCGTCTTCATCGGCCGGCGCATCCAGGTGAACCTTCGGAAGGCCTTGGGGTACATCGTGGCCATCCACGTACCCATCATCGTGCTGGTGCTGTTGCCGTCGTTCCTGCCCCTGCTGCCGGCCATGCTGCTGGCCCCGTTGCACGTCGTTTTTCTGGAGCTCGTGATGGGTCCCACTTGTTCCCTGGCTTTTGAGCGCGAGCCGGTGGACAACCGGGAAGTGGCCCAGCCCACCTCGCCGACTTTGCCCTTGCTGGGCGGCGCTCTGCTCGGAACCGCGGTGCTGCGTGGGCTTGCGGTGGCGGCCGCTTGCACCGCTGCGATGCTTGCCATGCAGGGGCTGGGGCCCGACGGCATGCGGACCGTGGGGTTCCTGGCTTTGGTTGTGGCGCAAGGTGGCCTCGCTTGGGCACACCGGGCGGGTCGTTGGCAGGGCAACCCCGCGATGGGGTGGGCCGTGGTGGTGCCCTGGGCGGTCGCCGCGGGATGCATCGCCGTGCCGGGATTGCGGAGCTTGTTTGCCTTCGCCCCGTTGTCGCTGACTGCTGCGGGAACCGCGGTCGCGGCAGGCTTGCTGGGCGCTGTGGCCGTTGATACAATCCGTGCTCTGGGCCGCATGGGGAACCGCCGAAACGGAGCGACCTTTGGGCCATGGCGCAGGTAACGAAGGACATACAGCAAGCGGCGGAATGGCTTCGTGCGGGGGGGTTGGTGGCGATTCCGACTGAGACGGTGTATGGTTTGGCCTGCAACGGCCTGAATGCGGATGTGGTAGGCCAAATCTTTCAAACAAAGGGCCGCCCCCCCACCAACCCGCTCATCTTGCACGTGGGTTCGGTCGATGCAGTGGCGGGGCTTGTGCGGGAGGTGCCTCCGCTGGCGCGGCGGCTGATGGCGGCTTTCTGGCCGGGGCCGTTGACGTTGTTGCTGGAGCGCGCACCGGGGGTGCCGGATGCGGTGACGGCGGGGCTCGCCCGGGTGGGGGTGCGGATGCCGGACCACCCGATGGCGCTGGCGCTGCTCGGTTCGCTGGATTTTCCGCTGGCGGCGCCGAGTGCGAATCCGTTCGGGTACGTCAGTCCCACCCGGGCGGAGCATGTGCAGGCGCAGTTGGGCGACCGCATCGCAGGCATCCTGGACGGGGGGCCTTGCGGCCGGGGTCTGGAGAGCACGGTGGTGGGGGTTGAAACGGGGCCCGGGGGCTTGGAGGAGGTGGTGGTCTACCGACTGGGGGCCCTGCCGCCCGCCGCGATCGCGGAACGGCTGGGCGTGCCGGTGCGCCTGCACGCCGCCCCCGCCCCTCCCGGTTCCGCCCCCGCTCCGGGTTCCCCCCCCGCTCCGGGCGCCGCCCCCGCTCCGGGCACGCAGCCCGGCGATGCCGCCGTCGCCCAGGTGGCTCCCGGCCAGCTCGCGCTCCACTACAGCCCCCATACCCCGTTGCTGGTGGTCGAGGGCTGGGACGACCCGGCCTTGGCGGTCTTGCCCGCGGGAGCGCGCGTCGGCTGGCTCGGGTTCACCTCCCTGCCCACCGGAGTTCTCGAAGGCCCTACTGCCCTCCGGCTGTCCCCCCGGGGCGACCTCGCCGAGGCGGCCCAGGCATTCTATGGCGCCCTCATCGACCTCGATGGCCAGGGCCTCGATTGGCTGGTGGCCCAGCGTTTGCCGGACGACGGCCTGGGAGCCGTTATGAACGAACGCCTCGCCCGCGCCGAAGTCCGGCGCCACACCTGATCGGCGGCGCCCTCCAACCCACAAGGACTTGTCAGAAAGTTCATGCCGGGTTCACACCGGCGGGCAAGGGAGGACGGAACTTTGTCGTTGACATTCTACCCTTCACCCCCAAAGAATTTTCCCCATGCTGGAACGTTCCCTGTACACCGTTGAGCGCATTTTGTTTGTTTTGGGTTTGATCATCGTGGTGGCTGCGGCCATTCTTTTCGGGGGCTGAGCAGGCGGGGGGCGACCGGCCGGGTTACCTTCGGGTCATGGAGCGTCGCCG
>JBIKTK010000335.1:0-3007 GCA_044348125.1 Flavobacteriales bacterium
GAGCGCCTTAGGATACTCTCCTTGACTACCTGTGTCGGTTTGCGGTACGGGCTGCTACACTCGCTTTTCTTGGAAGCCAACTCATGTCCTCGCTTCGCCCAGAAGGCTAAGCTCAACGCACTATTCCGTCAGTACGTGAACACTACATGACTCCGTCACTTTTAATGCATAGCAGGTGCTGGAATATTAACCAGCTTTCCATCGAGTTCCCCCTTCGGGTGACCCTTAGGTCCCGACTAACCCTGATCCGATTAACGTTGATCAGGAAACCTTAGTCTAATGGCGGGCAGGTTTCTCACCTGCCTTATCGTTACTCATTCCTACATTTTCTTTTCGTGAAGCTCCAGCCCAGCTCGCGCTGAACCTTCTGCGCCGCACGAATGCTCCCCTACCATAAATCTACCGCTTCGGTACTGTATTTATCCCCGATTATTATCCACGCATGGTCGCTCGACTAGTGAGCTGTTACGCACTCGTTAAATGAATGGCTGCTTCCAAGCCAACATCCTAGCTGTCAGTGCAACCACACCACGTTTGATGAACTTAATACAGATTTGGGGACCTTAACGGATAGTCTGGGTTCTTTCCCTCTCGGACATGGACCTTAGCACCCATGCCCTCACTCCCGGATATATGTCATAGCATTCGGAGTTTATTAGGGTTTGGTAGGCGGTGAAGCCCCCTAGCCCATTCAGTAGCTCTACCTCTATGACACTCTACTCCGAGGCTGCACCTAAATGCATTTCGGGGAGTACGAGCTATTTCCCAGTTTGATTGGCCTTTCACCCCTACCCACAGCTCATCCCAAGTCTTTTCAACGACAACGGGTTCGGTCCTCCACTTCGTTTTACCGAAGCTTCAACCTGGCCATGGGTAGATCACAAGGTTTCGCGTCTACCCCCACCAACTAAGCGCCTATTTATGACTCGCTTTCGCTTCGGCTCCGGACCTGAAGCCCTTAGCCTTGCTGGTGAGGTGTAACTCGTAGGATCATTATGCAAAAGGCACGCCGTCGCCCGAAGGCTCCGACCGCTTGTAAACAATTGGTTTCAGGTACTTTTTCACCCCCTTGTTCAGGGTACTTTTCACCTTTCCCTCACGGTACTTGTTCGCTATCGGTCTCACGATATATTTAGCCTTACCAGATGGTTCTGGCAGTTTCACACAGGATTTCACATGTCCCGCGCTACTCAGGATACGCGCCCATCATTTCTTACCCCCATACAGGACTATCACCCCCTATGGTGTCTCTTTCCAAAGACTTCTGAAGACTCAAAATGACTTTCCGCACGTCCTACAACCCCGATGTTGCCGAAACAACACCGGTTTGGGCTATTCCCCGTTCGCTCGCCACTACTTAGGGAATCACTATTGTTTTCTCTTCCTCCGGGTACTTAGATGTTTCAGTTCGCCGGGTTTGCTCTCTTTCGAGTGACATGTCTTCAACATGCCGGGTTGCCCCATTCGGAAATCTGTGCCTCAAAGGTTATTTGCACCTCAGCACAGCTTATCGCAGCTTATCACGTCCTTCGTCGCTATCGTGAGCCAAGGCATCCGCCAATTGCTCTTAATTACTTATAAATTTCTTCTTTCTACCAGTACGTCAAAGAACTTTCCTAGTGGAGAATATCGGAGTCGAACCGATGACCTCCTGCGTGCAAAGCAGGCGCTCTAGCCAGCTGAGCTAATTCCCCATCTGCCAAGTAGTCCTTCGCAGATTTGAACTGCGGACCTCTACATTATCAGTGTAGCGCTCTAACCAACTGAGCTAAAGGACTAAATAGAAGACGGAAAAAAATGATGCAGCAGCCCGTTAGATTCACCCTAAAACTTTTTTCTCTAAAAAGGAGATAATCCAGCCGCACCTTCCGGTACGGCTACCTTGTTACGACTTAGCCCCAGTTACTAGTTTCGCCCTAGGCAGTTCCTTGCGGTGACCGACTTCAGGCGCCCCCAGCTTCCATGGCTTGACGGGCGGTGTGTACAAGGCCCGGGAACGTATTCACCGCACCATGGCTGATGTGCGATTACTAGCGATTCCAACTTCACGGAGTCGAGTTGCAGACTCCGATCCGAACTGAGATGGGGTTTGAAGATTAGCTCACCCTCGCGGGTTGGCAACTCTCTGTCCCCACCATTGTAGCACGTGTGTGGCCCAGGACGTAAGGGCCGTGATGATTTGACGTCATCCCCACCTTCCTCACAGCTTACGCTGGCAGTTTCACTAGAGTCCCCGGCCGAACCGCTGGCAACTAGTAATGGGGGTTGCGCTCGTTATGGGACTTAACCCGACACTTCACAGCACGAGCTGACGACAACCATGCAGCACCTTGTAGACGGTCCGAAGAAAGGGATGTTTCCATCCCGGTCCCTCTACATTCAAGCCCTGGTAAGGTTCCTCGCGTATCATCGAATTAAACCACATGCTCCACCGCTTGTGCGGGCCCCCGTCAATTCCTTTGAGTTTCAACCTTGCGGCCGTACTCCCCAGGTGGATTACTTATCACTTTCGCTTGGGCACTGACTTGCGCCAATACCGAGTAATCATCGTTTACAGCGTGGACTACCAGGGTATCTAATCCTGTTCGCTACCCACGCTTTCGTCCCTCAGCGTCAGTTTCGGCTTTGTTGGCTGCCTTCGCAATCGGGGTTCCAAGTCATATCTATGCATTTCACCGCTACATGACTTATTCCGCCAACATCAACCGTACTCAAGACAACCAGTATCAATGGCAGTTCCACAGTTGAGCTGTGGGCTTTCACCGCTGACTTAATCGTCCGCCTACGGACCCTTTAAACCCAATAAATCCGGATAACGCTTGCACCCTCCGTATTACCGCGGCTGCTGGCACGGAGTTAGCCGGTGCTTATTCATACATGACCGTCAGCTCAGGACACGTCCCAAGGTTTCTTTATGTATAAAAGCAGTTTACAACGCGTAGCGCCGTCTTCCTGCACGCGGCATGGCTGCGTCAGACTTTCGTCCATTGCGCAATATTCCTCACTG
>JBIKTK010000019.1:0-9298 GCA_044348125.1 Flavobacteriales bacterium
CCCGGGGGGAATGGCCTTGCACGCACAATCGGACTGTGTTGTGCTGGTTTGGTCTGAAGAATTCGAAGGCAATGCCTTGGACCTGAGCCGGTGGGAAATCCAAACAGGTACCGGAGCACAATACGGACTCAATGGGTGGGGAAACAATGAGTTGCAGTACTACACGGGGCTTCCCGACAACTTGACGGTGGGCGATGGGGCACTCCGCATCACCGCGCGGAATCAAGGCTTTGGCGAGATGGATTACACCAGCGCCCGCATCCGGACGGCAGGCATGGCCGCCTTTGCCACCGGTCGCATCGAGGCCCGGATTCGGGTGCCCAAGGGACAGGGGATTTGGCCGGCCTTCTGGATGTTGCCCGAGGAGAACCGCTTCGGCGGCTGGGCGGTGAGTGGCGAGCTCGACATCATGGAAGTCGTTGGTCATGAGCCTTGGCGCGCCCACGGGACCATTCACCACGGGGGCAGCTATCCCTGCAATTCTTTCACAGGCCAGAGCATCGATGGCCCGGACCTGTCCGAGGATTTCCATGTGTACGCGGTGGAGTGGGAAGAGGATGAGATCCGCTGGTTCTTGGACGATGTCCAGTATGCAGTCCAAACCCCCCAAACAACGGGCCGTTTCTGGCCGTTTGTGCGCCCTTTTCACTTGTTGCTGAACGTGGCCGTGGGGGGCAATTGGCCAGGTTCTCCGGACGGCTCGACGGTGTTTCCACAGACGATGGAGGTGGATTACGTCCGGGTATACCAGTCGGAGCAGTGGGGCATGGTGACAGGCCGGCGGTCGGTGCAGGGTGGAAGCCTGGTGGAGACGTACCGGGCACCGGAGTTCCTGGCGGAGGCGTACGTCTGGTCGGTGGAAGGCGGCACGCTCGTTTCGGGCCAGGGTACGTCGGCCATTGAAGTGCGGTGGGACCTCGGCGTAGCGGAGGGTTCGGTGGTTTGTACTGCGACGGGAGCCGAATGCAGCGCCGAGTGGTCGGTGCCGGTGCAGGTGATGCTCCCGGACGATGGCGACTGCATCTGGGAGGTCGCCCGGTTCGAGGCGGGGCAACCCGATGCCGCCGCTTGGTCCTGTGGCGCGGGCGCGATTTCGGTGGTGACGAACACGAACGCCACCCCCTTCAACCCCTCGGCCCGCTGTCTGCAATACGTGCGCAGCGGAGACCCTGCGGACCGGGTTTCGTTCGCCACCGACGCCGTTTCTGACGCGACGGCCTTCTCCACCGGGGCGCTGGTCTGGGCAGTGGACGTGTTCACCAATGCCCCGGTCGGTACCGAAATTCGTTTGGCCTTGGAAAAGCAGGGGGTGGCTACGCCCACCGGGAATGCGGGCCGGCACAGCCACTATACGTCAACCACCACAGGACAGTACGCCTGGGGGACGCTGTTCTTTTCCTACCTCGGTTCGCCGGACGCGGGCATGGCGCCTGGCACCGTGAACCAGGTCACGGTGGTTCCCGATCCGGGTGGACCCTGGGTGACTTCGTACTTCTTTGACAACCTGCGGGTCGTGGACGCTGCCTGCGTTCCGGTCGGCGTGCAGGAGCCCACCGCGTCGGCTCCGGCTGCCCCGTGCCGGGTTTGGGTCGCAGCCCCAGGCTTGCTCGCCTTCGACTGCGCGGAGACCGGGCCTATGGCATGGGAACTTCGGGACCTGCAAGGACGTTTGGTCCAGCGCGGCCAAGCCGTCCCCGGAACCTCCCATGCGGCAGTGGGCGCGCGGGGTCCCTTGGTCATTCGTTGGGAAACGGGTGCTGTTTCAACCCTTTGGATGCCATGACCCGCGGCTGGATGAAGATCGGGGCCGTCTGCGGCCTGAGCTGGATTCCCGGGATGGGGGCCTTGGAAGCCCGCGCCCAAGCCGTTCCCGTTGAGGTCGTGCTGCGTGCGGACGGCAGTTGGCAGCTCGAGCGCGGCGGTGCGCCTTTCTTCGTGAAGGGCGCGGGCGGTGACGGCTCGATGGAAGCCCTGGCCGCCGCAGGCGGCAACGCCCTGCGGACTTGGTCCTCAGACCGGGGCCGTGCCGTGCTGGATTCCGCCCAGGCCCACGGACTCGTGGTCATGATGGGCCTGTGGATGGGCCATGAGCGGCACGGGTTCAATTACAGCGATGACTGGGCGCGTCAAGACCAACTCGAACGCTTTCGGAAAGTCGTGCGGGAACTCAAAGACCATCCCGCCCTGCTGATGTGGGGCGTGGGCAACGAAGTGGACTTGTTTTACAGCGATTTGAACGTTTGGTCTGCGGTGGAAGAGGTGGCGGCGATGATCCACGCGGAGGACCCCCTCCATCCGACCTGTGTCGTCACTGCGGGCATCGATGTGGCTGAAGTCCAAATCCTGCGCGCAGAGTGCCCCAGCGTCGACCTCCTCGGGGTGAATACGTACGGGGGCATCGACGCGCTCCGGGATCAGGTTCGGTTGTACGGATGGGACAAGCCCTACCTCGTCACGGAATGGGGAGCCACGGGACACTGGGAGGTTGCCAAGACCACCTGGGGCGCCCCGTTGGAGGAGTCCTCCTCCCTGAAGACGCAGCGGTACGCCACCCGCTACCAGACGGGCATCGCATCGGATCCCGGTGTGTGCCTCGGTTCATTCGCGTTCTTGTGGGGCCAGAAGCAGGAAACCACGCCCACATGGTACGGGGTGTTTCTCGAGAACGGTCTGCCCATGGGCGCGGTGGACGCCCTGACGGAGGCTTGGACGGGGGCACCGCCGGCGCACCGCGCCCCGGTCATCGAACGGTTCACCCTCAACGGTGCCGAGCCGGCCAGTTCCCTGGAGGTGCGCCCCGGCGACCGCTGTGTCGCGGAAATCGATTGGAACGACCCCGATGGGGATGCTGTGGAGGTGACCTGGGAATTCCTTCCGGAGTCGGTGCACACCTTGGCCGGCGGCGACAAAGAGATTCGGCCGGAATCGCTGACGGGTTTGGCCGGGGCCACCGTGGATGGGGCGATGCGCTTCCGGGCGCCGACCGTCCCCGGGCCTTACCGGCTCTTCGTTTACGTCACGGATGCACGGGGCAAGGCGGCTGCGGCCAACTTCCCCTTCCGGGTGCGCTGAACCCGTCGGCGCCCTGGCTTCAGGCTGCGGCCAGTTCCCGCAACAACCTCCGCTTGGCCACGGGCAGCAGGGTTTCCTGCAGGGGAAATGCGAGGGTACTCCGCGCGATGAAGGTGGCCGGGTTGGGCCATTGGGAGAAGCGGCGGATGAGGTTGAGTTTGGCCTGTTCAAAGCTCATTGTCAAGGACTTGCTGAACTGGTCAACGCGTTCGAAGGCCAAATGCGTCAAACGCTCCTCATCGCTTTCCACCCAACCGCGTTGGTAGCGGTAGGTGGTGACCTCGTTGCGGGGCTCGTCGTAGAGAAAGAGGTAGCCCTCGTTTTTCCAGAGGGGCATGAGTCCAACGGGTTCGAAGATGATGTGCTCTTCGACGATTTCGTAGATGTCCTTGCCCTCTTCGATGCTGGTCTTCAGCCGGGGCAGGGCAAACTCCAGCAGGGCGTCGATGTACTGGTCGAGCTGGGCATTTCCCTGGAACTGCTTGTAAACGAGGCGCATCTCCTGGAAGTCTAGGGCTTCCACGTCCCCACGTCGCTGGGCGTCGAGTTCGTCCCGCTGGGCGGCCAGCTGGTACAGGGACCGGTGTTGTTCGATGAGTTGGGCCAGGGCAGGATACAACCGGGTATGGCGAAATTCCTGTTTGACTTTTTGCAGCCAAGCCAGGAGAATGTACTGTTTGTACTCTGTGTCCAACAAACCGGAGGTAAGCCAGTCGGGTTGAAGTTGTTCCATGGTAGGTGCGCGCCCGGAAGGCGGAGCGTCTACGCGTTCAACGTAGGAGGCGGTCTCAATGTTGCGCTCCAGACCGCAGGACCCGCGTTTCCCAGACGGGGTTGCCGCTGACATCGGCGATGCGCAGCAGGTAGGCGCCGGGCATCAGGTCCGGGGCCAGCGAGAACGAGGCTGCCCCCTGGAAAACCGGGAACGTGTCCACCAGGCGGCCATCGGCCGCGAACAGGGTCGCGCGGTAGGGCTGTCCGGTGGGCGCTACAAGGGTAAACCGGTCCACGAAGGGATTGGGGTAGCACGCCCAACCGGCGGACCGGGAAGCCTCCTCGGTCACCTGCGTGTTGATGCTGGCGCCCGTGCCCGGACAGCCCGCGAAGGGAATGGCCTCCACCGTGACGACCCCCAGTCCGGGATTCACCCAAACGGGGCCGGTTTCCGGCACCACCTCGCCATCCAGGGTCCACACATACTCCGCAGCGCCCTCCGGTGCCGAAAGCGAGGGCACCGACGGGTCGAAGACCACCGAAAACGGCGGCCAGGGCAGGCACACCAGCAGGGAATCTGAGGCCACCGTGCAACCCACGGCGTCGCCCACGGCGGCCGCGTACCATCCGGAAGCCGTGGCCAGCCAGCCCGCCGGGTCTCCCGCTGCCCCGGTGCCAACGGCCTGCCCGTTCCACCACCAGGTCAGCACATCGTACCCCACCGGCCAGTCGCTGACCACCGTGAGCAGCACCTGGCCCGGCGGCCCCGAGGGTTCCACCACCAACGGCGCTTCGGGCAGACAGACCTGGATGGGACCCGTCCAAGCCGTGCAGGTCCCCACCGTGGCCAACTCCGCTGCATACCAGCCATTCTGTTCCGGAAACCAACCCGAATCCGAAGCCCCCAGGCCCGTCCATTCCCCCGTCGCATCCTGCAGCCACCAGGTCGCCGGCCCCGGCGGATCCGTCACCAACTGGTTCTCCTCCGCCCAGTACATCCCGACTGCCTCGTCCCCGGGCAAGCAGTACAACCCCGCCGGGGCGAAGGTGCTGCATCCAAACGCGTTCGTCCCCCAGACCCCCCAGTACCCACTTTCCGTCGGTGAAAACGTGGGTCCAGCCCCCACCTCGTCCCCCACCGGTACCCCCTGGGCATCCGTCGCGACCCACGACCACGCCACCGCCCCCGCGCCCTCGGCCGAACCATCCTCCACCTCGAGCAGCCAGGGATCCACCGGCGACGCCCCGGCGGCCAGGGCGGGTGGCGCCAGCACCGTCACCTCCGTCGCGTCCGTGAGCGCCAGCACCGTCTCCACCGTCACCGCCACCGACCCCTGCGTTCCGTTCCCAGCATTGAATCCCCCGCCCGCAAGGGGCAGCGACACCGAGCCCAGGCCCTCATCCGCAGTGATGTCATCCGCGTCCCAAAAAGCCAGCGTGTACGGGGGATTCGTGAGCACGATTTGCAACCCACCCCACGTCGCGGACGTCGCATTGCTCACCTCCGACGACGTGTAAACCGCAGTCCCTGAGCCATCGGTCAGGATGAAGTACGGGTCGCCGGGCGAGCTGAACAAATCGTCGTCGAAAAACCCGCCACTCCACGCGCCGCTCGTGCCCGTGAGCGTGACCGTGTTCAGCACCGGCTGCGTCACGGTGGTCGTCAAGGCCAAACCGTACGTCCCAGCTTCCGAAAACACGAACGAAGGGGCCACTTCCGAGGACGTGTAGACCCCAGCGGTCCAAGCGTACGTCGTGGTTTGGCCGGCGCCTCCTGCGAACGTCGCGGCGCAATCGACGGTCACCGGGGCGCAACCGCTGATGGGGGTGGCCGTGAAGGAACCCGTGGCCGCCGACCCCTGCTCCACGACCAGCGGGAAGGCAAAACTCTCCGAAACCGTTTGGTTGATGCCGAAGGCGGAGACTTGGGCAACGATGGAGATGACCATCTCGTAGTTGCCCGCCAGGAGCGGGGTGCCGCAGAGCGTGGCGCAGCCGGAGGTTTGGCCTGAAGCAGGCGCGTACACCCCGTCCGGGTCATTCAGCGTCACTTCCATGCCCCAGGGCACCCCCGTGATGGACGCGATGGTGACTGTGTTGAGCGTTGCCGTGACCCCGCTGCCCGGATCCACCACCTCCGCGGGGAGGAAGAAGGTCAAGAAGTCGGCGTACGCCTCGCCCACCGTAGCCGGCGGCAGTTCGGTAGGACAAATCGTCGGAAACCCATCCGCACTCGTACAGCCCGGATCGGCTGTACACCCGGGGCACTGCCCCCAAGCGTTGCCGACGGTCCCTGCGACCAGTGCCCAAGCACCCAACAGAACCGGGAAACGCCGCCCAAACTTCGCATTCATGGTCCCAAGATAGGGACGCGACCGCTGCCTGCCCAGCCCTCAGGCCACCGACGGATCAGGACGACCCAGGCTCCGCAGCATGCGGGTGTGCAGGCGCAGGGCCTCCAGGAAGGTGGTCTGTGACCGATAGGGCAGGCCAAACTCCTCAGCCGTCTGCTTCACAATCGGTGCGATGGACCGGAAATGCACGTGGCAGATGTTGGGGAACAGGTGGTGCTCGATTTGGTGGTTGAGCCCGCCCACGAGCCAGGTGAACACACCCGAACCCACACCGAAATTCGCGGTGGTGGTGAGCTGGTGAATGAGGGGGTCGTTGGGGAGGGTGGTACCGGCAACCGCGGGTTCAAAGGCATGGTGTTCCATGACGTGGGCGGGCTGGAAGATGGCCGAGAGCAACAAGCCGGAAACGCCGTGCATCACCAACCAACCGACGAGGATCTGCCAAACCGGCAAGCCGCTGAAAATCATCGGCAGCACGAGGATGTAACCGAAGTGCAGGGCCTTCCATCCGGCGAGGTAGCCGAAGAGCTTGCCCCGGGTCGTCCCTGACTTCTCCAACAGCCCCTTTTTCTGGTACTTCCCCACCGAGAGCCAATCCTTCGCGGTGATCCAGAAGAGGGTCATGATGGAATAAAATCCCCAGGCGTAAATGTGCTGGAAGCGATGAAACCAACGGCGCTTTTGGTTGGGGCTGAACCGCAGGATGGCACCTGCATCGATGTCTTCGTCCAACCCATCCACATTGGTGAAGGTGTGGTGCAGCACGTTGTGCTGGATTTTCCAAAGCGGCGCATTCGCGCCGATCAGGTCAATGGCGTGGCCCATCCAACGGTTTACTTTGGGGTTGGAGGAGTAGGCGCCGTGGTTTGCATCGTGCATGACGTTCAACCCGATGCCGGCGAGCCCGAGTCCCATCACGATTTCTGTGATCCAAAACATCACCCCGCCGCCCGTTGCCCCGAAGGCGATGAGGGCCCATGGGGTGAAGAAAAGCGTAAACATCACGATGGTTTTGAGCACCATCCGCCAGTCGCCTTGCTTCGACCGGCCGGTGGCTGCAAAATGGGCGTCTATTCGGGCCCGAAGGGTAGACGTAAAGCCGGATGTGTCGCGGGGAAACCGCATGGCTGGAATCTGCATGCTAGGAGAAGTGGTTGTTTCTTGCGGCCGAAAGATAACCGCGTTTTGTACGGATTCGCCAGGGGGGGTCCACAGAACCGCGGATAATGGGAATCATTGGCGATTGAATGGACTGACTTTTGGGCGGTTGTTTGGAATCAGTCTGAATAAAAATACCCGATTTGGGGGATTGTCTGGACCGGGTGCAGCGGAGGACTTTTGGGGCATGATTGGGCATAGACTGTCTGGGTTCGTGCGGGCGGGAATCGGGCTCCTTGGGTGCGGGTGGGTGGCCAGCGGGTGGGGACAAACCGGGGATACGTTGGTTCCAGCACAGAGCATGGAGGAGCGCTGGCATGCCCTGCCGGTGGCCGAGATCGAAGGGTTGGGCCTGGCGGCTGGGGCCGGCGCTTGGTCGGGCGTGCCCGGCTCGTTGCACGTCATCCCGGCGCGGGAGTTGGGACGGTGGGGGTACAGCGACCCGATGCGGGCGCTGCGGGGGGTGAGCGGCATGCAGTTGCAGGAAGAGGACGGTTGGGGATTGCGCCCCAACATCGGCATCCGCGGATCGGGCAGCGAGCGGTCCACCCGGGTCACGGTGATGGAGGACGGCATCTTGGCTGCGCCGGCTGCCTATTCGGCTCCGGCGGCGTACTACTTTCCGTCGTTGCCTCGGATGTCCCAAATCGAGGTCCTGAAGGGGAGTGGCCAAATCGCTTTCGGCCCCCGGACCGCGGGCGGTGCCATCGACTTCCGGTCTACGCCCATTCCCGAGGGTTCGGTGGGGGGGCGGGTGCGCTTGGAGGCGGCGAGTTGGGAAGGGGGTTTGGCCTACGTGCAAGCCGGGGGCAATGCCCAGATGAACCGCGGAACGCTGGGTTACCTCGTGGAGCACCTGCGGTGGGGCAGTGGGGGGTTCAAGGAGCTGCCCGATGGGGGTCCGACGGGGTTTGACAAGGAGGACGGGATGCTGAAGGTGCGTTGGCGGCCCGTGGGGCGCGCCGGGGCACGGTTCCAACACTGCTGGGAGGCGAAGCTGTTGCGCGCCCAGGAAACGAGCCATGAAACCTACTTGGGGCTATCGGAAGGGGACTTCGCCCGGACCCCGCGGGCGCGGTATGCGGCTACGCAGGAGGATGAGATGGTGACGGATTGGCGACAGGCGGGCATGCACCACACGCTCAAATGGGAGGGTTCCGGTGCGCTCTGGGTCATGGAGTCCGATGTCTACGGTACGGCGTTTGACCGCAATTGGTACAAGTTGGACCGGATGGTGGATTCGCTGGGGAATGCGGTTGCGCTCGGGTTGTTGTTCACGGAACCGGAGGCGCACGAGGCGGTTTGGGCGGTGGTTCGGGGAGCAACAGGTTCGGGAGCGGCGGGATTGGATGTGCGGGCGAATGCGCGGACTTATTACAGCCGCGGGGTGCAGTCCCGGTTGAGCCGCACTTGGAAGGACGTCCACGGGGTGGAACAGCGCTGGACGGTGGGGTTGCGTTGGCACGCGGATGGGATGGACCGCTCGGAATGGCGCGATCGGTATCGGATGGAGGATGGAACCATGGTGCAGGTGGCCCAGGGGGTTCCGGGCAGTGCTGCGAACGCCGTGACCGGTGCTTCGGCGGCATCTGGGTGGGCCCTTTTCCACTGGGCTCGGGGCCGTTGGGTCATCACGCCGGGGGTGCGGGCCGAGCACATGGTTTTTGAACAGGTCCAGTTTGGCGCGTCGGATGTGGACCGGCGGCTGGAGGGTGCACGCACGGAACATGCGGTACAGGTGGTTTTGCCGGGCGTGGGGGTGCACCGGGATGCGGGAAACTGGGGTTCCTTTTTCGGAGGGGTGCACCGGGGATTTGTGCCGCCCGGGGTTCAACCTGGGGCCCGGCCGGAATACAGCATCCAGGGGGAAGGGGGCGTTCGGGCGAGTGGTCGGGGGTGGGCGGTGCAGGCGGCCGTTTTCAGCAGCCGTTACACCGACATGCTGGGCACCGACTTGACGGCCGTGGGAGGAACGGGCAGTGGGGACCTGTTCAATGGGG
>JBIKTK010000262.1:0-2981 GCA_044348125.1 Flavobacteriales bacterium
AAGGAGATTGGTTGCGACGGATTTGGACTACATGCTGCTGGTGGGACAACTGGAAGCCCTGGGTGTGGAAGGCGGCGACGAGGTCTTCCCAGGTGTCGTCGGTGCCGTCGCAGAAGCGGGTGCGCAGGTCGGCGAGGGCGCCGGGGGTGCCGGCAGCTGCGTCGAGGGCGGTCCAGTAATCGGTTTCGGTGAGGCCGATGCGGGGCTCGCCGTGGGATTTCCAGAGGGCGTGCATGGCGGTTTGGAGGGAGGCCTTGCCCTGGGAGCGGGTCAGGATGCGGACGTCGCAGAGGAAGGCGAGCACGGCGCCTTCGACGTAGATGGACCCTTTGCGGCCGGGGATTCCGGGGGTGTAGCCGTCGAGCCAGGTGTCGAATCCGCTGTCGGCCACGGAGAGTTGGAGGCGTCCCGGGTTTTCGAGGTGTCGGGTCAGGAGCGTTTCCATGCGGCGGCACCAGCCGGCTTCGTCGATGACGCCCGCTTCGAGGAGCATGAGGTCGCCCATGTACGTGGTCACGCCCTCGGCGATGTAGCCCATCCGGCTGGTTTGGGGCTGGCTGAAGTCGTAGGGCATCCAATCGGTGGGCCGGATGCGCTTGACGTTCCAAGCGTGGTAGAGTTCGTGGGAGCCCACGTCGATCAGGTGGGCGTATCCCTCCTCTGAGCCGGTCAGTTCGTCGGGGCCGAGGACGATGACCGTGCTGTCGGCGTGCTCCACGCCGTGCCTGACGGGAAGATCGGGGAGCAGATAGAGGTAGTGGTAAACCGGTTCGGGGAAGGTGCCACCGAAAAGGGCGACCTGGGTGGTCGTGAACCGGATGTGGTCCGCCAGGAGCCGGTCCCAGTCCACGGATGGGGCCCGGTAGGCCCAGAGGTGGAAGGTGGTGCCTGCCACGTCGAATGCGGCGTGGCGCAGGTTGGGGGAGGCGACGATGGGGGAGTCGAAGAGTTGGTCTGCGTCGCGGGCGGACCAGCGGGGCCGGGCAGCGGGGGAGACGGGGGAGGCGGGGGAGGTGGGGGAGGTGGGGAGCGCGGTGGCGACCGTCCAGTCCGGGGGGAGATCCGGCAGCTCCAGGTCGAAAGCCCAGTGGGGGTGATCCGGCGCGTAGAGGATGCAGTTGACCGGATTCACGTAGACCAAATCTTCCCCCACCCAGGTCGATCCCGCATCCAAGATGCCCGCATAAAACGTCCAGCGCAAATCCGTGACCGCCTCAGGAATGGGCCAGGTATGGAGGTCGGACTTGGGCAGCAGTTGCCAGGTTCCGTCGGGGAATCGACCTTCGAGCCGGTAGAACAAGCGGCCGTATCGTTGGAGTTCGTAACGCCCGGGGCGCCAAACCGGCAACTGTGCGGTCCAGCCTCCGGGCACCCGGGGGTACCGGCCCTCGACCAGGATGCGGGGCACCTCGCCCGGCACCCGGCGGATGGACAGCGCGACCCTCATTCAAAAAGATCCGTGATGACCCGGCCGGTACACGCGTTGGGCATCGGACTGTGGATCATCGCCGCCACCGTGGGCGCGATGTCCCGGATGTGGGTCCGGGCATACGTGGTGCCGGGCTTCACCCCCCAGCCGTAGAAGATGAGGGGGGCATGCGTATCGTAGGGGAACGGGGAGCCGTGCGTGGTGCCGGTTCGGCCGTACTGGATCCATCCGGGCCGGGTAACCACCACCACATCGCCGGAACCGTACGCGTGGTGGCCCATGCGGAGCCGGTCCCGGAAATCGTCCCCCAGGCCCCCGCCGCCCAGCAGTTCCGTGGACGTGACGGCGAGGAGCACCTCGGGTTGCTCGAGCGCTGTTTGCTGGATTTGGCCTTGGATGCGGGCCAAATCCAACCCCAGCGCGCGGATCCGGGGCCGGTCCAAGAAAAACTGATCGTTGCTGTACCGCAACAGCAGGTCCTCGCCGTACCGGGCCACCAGGTCGGCGCGGACGGCATCGACCATGTTCCCGGGCTTCCAGTACCCCACGGGCCACTGCTGGGCCTCCACGAGCGAGGGCACGGGCGCGCCCGCGTGGTCCGCGGAAAGCCAAACCAGCCACTGTCCTTCCCCCACCCGCTGGTCCAGGGCCTCAAAGAACCGGGCAAGCTCCCGGTCGAGCCGGAGGTAGGTGTCCTGGGTCTCCCGCGCGTGCACCCCGAACTGGTGCCCCACATAGTCCGGCGAGGAGAAGCTCACGGCGAGGAGGTCGGTGAAGTCGTCTTTCCCGAGCCGTTCGCCCTCCAAAGCGGCGATGGCGAAGTCCACCAACAGGACGTTGCCGGCCGGGGTCGCTTTGAGGATGTCGTAGCCTCCGTTTGCATCGGCCAGGGCCTGCAGGTTGTAAGGGAAGGTCGGGGAGGGGCTGCCTTTGAATGGGCCTTCGAAGGGGTTGTTGTCCGGGTAGCTCTCGTCGTAGCGGTCAGCGGGGAGCAGGAGGTCCCAGCCGGCGCGCAGGAGTTGCTCCGCCTGCCGCTTCTGGTTCCAAGCCGCGGCCCAATCGGGCAGGGCGTCCATGTAGTGCGTGCTGGAGATGAAGACGCCTTCGTCCTTGCCCCGGAACCAGTAGGCACCGTCCGCTGCATGGCCCGCCGGCAGGATGGCGCCGCGGTCTTTCATGCTGATGCCCACGACCCGGCTGCGGTGGTTGGAGGCCAATTTCAATTCATCCCCGAGCGTGCTCGCCTGCATCCGGTGGGGCGACATCCTGCCGTCCTTGTCCTCAGGGTAACGGGTGCCTACGCCCCGCACCGCGGAGTCCTCTGCGCAGTAGACCGACGTCCCGGACTTCCTGTCGAACCAGTCGTTTGCGAGGATTCCGTGGAAGGCCGGCGTGGTCCCTGTGAAGATCGAGGCGTGCCCTGGCCCCGTGAAGGTGGGGGCGTAGCCGAAGTGGTGATCGGCGCAAACGAAGCCGCCGGAATAGAGTCGCTTGAAGCCACCTTCCTCGAAATCATCCCAGTACCGGAAAATGTAGTCGGGCCGCATTTGGT
>JBIKTK010000312.1:0-2973 GCA_044348125.1 Flavobacteriales bacterium
CGAATCGGATTGCAGATGTAGATGCAGAGCAGACCCGTGCTCAGGGCGTTGAAGCAAACCTTCAGTCACAGATCACGCAGGAAATTGCAGACCGCATTGCAGACGTGAATGCTGAGGAAGCTGCACGTATCGCAGATGTAGACGCAGAGCAGTTGCGCGCTGAAGGCGCAGAAACCGCATTGCAGACCGCCATCAACAACGAAATCGCGGCCCGCATCGCGGACGTAAACGCTGAAGAGGCTGCACGGATCGTAGACGTGGATGCTGAAGAGGCTGCACGGATTGCAGATGTGAATGCCGAAGAAACTCGTGCTCTCGCTGCTGAGGCTGCCCTGCAGTCTGAGTTGAACACGACTCAGGCAGGCGCTGGTCTCAATGCAGACGGAACGTACACGGCGTACTCTGCCGGTATTGCCCCGTACATCTCCGGAGCAACCACCTTGCGTCAGGCGGACCGTCTGCTCGACGAAGGTTTGGTGGATGAAAAGAACATCCGTCAAAATGCGGACAACATCCTCACCACGAACATTGCCACGGTTTCTGCAGGCTTGGCCACGGAGATCACGGCACGGGGTACTGCGGATACGAACTTGCAGACACAGATTGATGCTATCAACTTGGCTGCACCGGGCGGACCACTTTGGTCAGAGATCTCTGCGGTCGCAAACTACTTCGAGAACTCTGGCAACACGGTAACCCTCGAGTCGCCGTACAATGCTATTGAGGTAAGCGGCTTGGTTGCATCTACCGGCTCCGTCAACTCCCTAAACGTCGATGTTCTGACGGTTGATAACGCTGCCACGGTGCAATCGTTGACGGTGGTGGACAACATGTACTCACCAGACGGAACGATCAACATATTCGACGCTACCACGGTGCGTGTCTACGGCAACTCGGACCTCGACGGAGATTTGAATGTCGACGGCAACACGACGCTGGACGACACCCAAATCGATGGCCCGCTGACTGTCAATGGAACGAGCACTTTGAATGGTTTTACCGATGTAAACGGCAACCTCGACGTCTCGGGAACCGCCGTGATCGGAAGCACCGCGACCATCGGTGGCAACACCTCCATCACGGGCAACTTGGCTGTGACGGGTACGGGTTCCTTCGGTGGAACGGTATCTGCCGCAACTCCGACTGCTGCTGGCCACCTCACGACCAAGGCGTATGTGGATGCTGCTGATGCTCTGCTTCAGGGAGAACTTGACGCTACTCAAGCCGGAGCAGGCTTGGGCACGGGAGGTGGTTACACCGCGAACTCCTCAGCGAATTACATCTCCACGGCGTCGAGCCTGGTTGATGCGGACAACAAGTTGGATGCTGCAATCAAGGCAGAAGAGCTTGCTCGTATCCTGGATGTAAATACGGAAGAAAGCCGCGCGCTTCTCGCAGAAGGCGCGCTCCAGACGGCAATTAACGCTGAAGCATCTCGTGCTGGTGCGCGTGAAGATTCGATCATCGGTGCTTTGAATGCTGAAATCAGCGCTACGAACACGGATGTTACGAACTTGAACAACGCCATCAACGCAGAAGTATCTCGTGCTGATGCCCGTGAGGATTCTATCATCACGGCGTTGAATGCTGAAATCAGCGCTACGAACACGGATGTTACGAACCTGAACAACGCTATCAACGCGGAAGTGACGCGTGCTGATGCCCGTGAGGATTCTATCATCACGGCGTTGAATGCTGAAATCAGCGCTACGAACACGGATGTTACGAACCTGAACAACGCTATCAACGCGGAAGTGACGCGTGCTGATGCTCGTGAGGATTCTATCATCACGGCGTTGAATGCTGAAATCAGCGCGACGAACACGGATGTTACGAACCTGAACAACGCCATCAACGCGGAAGTATCGCGTGCTGATGCCCGTGAGGATTCTATCATCACGGCGTTGAATGCTGAAATCAGCGCTACGAACACGGATGTAACGAACCTGAACAACGCCATCAACGCAGAAGTATCTCGTGCTGATGCCCGTGAAGATTCTATCATCACTGCGTTGAATGCTGAAATCAGCGCAACGAACACCGATATCTCTGCCCTTCAGGGCCGAATGAACACGGCTGAGACGAACATCACGAACCTCCAGAACCAAGCGAGCGCAAACGATTTGGACAACACCGCGCTTCACAATGAGCTCGATGCAACCCAAACGGGCGCAGGCTTGAACGCAAGTGGCACCTACTCTGTGAACGGAACAGCGAACTACATCAACACGTCTACAAGTTTGGCAGATGCGGACAACGATTTGGATGCTGCATTGCGTTCTGAGGTAGTTCGCGCTGTTGGACGTGAGGACTCCATCATCAACGTGTTGTACTGGAACAAGTCCTCTTGGTCTGGTGGTCAGCAGGTTGATTTGGATGCGGATATCACCCGCGTGAACACCCCGACGGTGGATTACCGCGTGCGTTCGTTGGTCGCAGAAAACAGCATTTCGGCGGACCTGGCGAATTTTGATCAAGTGAATGCGGATGAGGCTGATATCGACGAAATCACTTCATGGGAGATTTTGAACTACGGTGCAATTACGACGGATCAGCTCAACTGGACCGTTGGTCGCGCAGTAGGTTCTAACTCCACAACGGATCTCGACGGTACGTTGAATGTGGACGGCACCTCGCGCTTCCGTGATTACGTCACGATGAACGATTCGCTGAATGTCCAAATGTTTGCTGACTTCGACGCGAACGTGAACATCGACGGCAACCTCATCGTAGACGGTGTTAGCGATTTGGACAGCCTGCATGTTGCTGAAGGAGCAGACTTCGACGCGAATGTGAACATCGACGGCAACACGCAGATCGACGGCACGTTGAATGTTGACGGAGCCACGACGTTGAACAGCACGTTGGATGTTGATGGTCGCGCAGACTTCAACGAGAATGTGTGGATCGACGGCACGTTGGATGTTGACGGCAACACGACGTTGGACAGCTTGAATGCCTCGAAGCACGTTG
>JBIKTK010000263.1:0-2972 GCA_044348125.1 Flavobacteriales bacterium
CATCGGATGGGCACCCTGCGGAAACGCCTCAAAGAAGCGCTTCATGTTCTCGTGCACCAGGGTATGGTGGGTGATGCTGTTCTGGAAATTCGCCAACTGCGCTGTCGTAGGCAATTCACCATAAATCAGCAAGAAAGCGACCTCTAGGAACGAAGCATGCTCTGCCAGGGCATCGATGCTGTAGCCCCGGTGGTGCAGGATGCCGTTTTCGCCATCGAGGAAGGTGATTGCGCTCTGGGTAGAACCCGTGTTCTTGTAACCCAGGTCCAAGGTGATGTACCCGGTCTGGCTCCGCAGGTTGGAAATGTCAATCGCCTTTTCGTTCTCGCTTCCGGTGATCACTGGAAACTCATACTCCCGGCCTTCCAGGATGATGCGCGCAGTCTCAGTCATTGTGTGACGCTGTGTTGATGAGCCTGACCGATGGTTCCAAATCAGATTCCGGTTTCAGGCGGTGCAAATATAGTTCTGGGTGGAGGGAAGCGGTTGGATATAGGCCAAACTTCTCGCCCCAAGTATCCTGATGTTTGTCCAGCCAAACCCGGCGTCCATCAAAAGGTAGGTTGGAAACCCTCGCGGTACTTTTCCCATTCTGTCTGAACAGTCGACCGCGTCCAATGTTCAGCAAAAAAGCGCAAGTACAACTCGATCTGGGGCGGTGTTTTGTAGCCTGTAATCGGCGCAATGATTTCTCCCTTTTCATCCAAGAACACCAAGGTGGGATAGGCGGTAACGCCCAAGGCCGCGGCCAGTTGATGCGGGGCGTTTCGTCCCGTTACACCCGGCCTAAAACCCGGATTGGAGTAAGTCGTTCCCCGGAAAGTCACGGACGGCTGCGACTCCGCATCGAATTTCACCGCGTAGTAGTTCGCGTTCAGATAAGCAATGACCTCTGGATCGGTGAACGTGTTCGCCATCATCATCTTACAAGGTCCGCACCATTGGGTGTACACATCGACCATGACCTTGCGAGGAGAGCGCTTTTGCGCCTCCATCGCCTGCTCAATTGACATCCATTGAACGCCCGCAGCGGCTTGCTGGGACCAAGCGGAAGGCAACCCGCCCAGGAGGGCGAGGCCCACGATACCGATCAACGCGAAGTGCTTCATGTATCAAAAATAGCAAAAGCCGGGCCAAAAGCCGGCGCTCAGCGAACCGTCCCCATCAACCTGCGAACCCACGGGGCCAAAATCAGGAGTAGGATGCCACCACCCAAAGCCACCCAAGCCAGGTAGGCATAACCATCGGTGTATCCAATGAGTCGGTTCATGTTGCTCTGATCAGGGTCGACACTGGCCATTCCAGCACCCAGCAACCCGGCTACATACTGACCATAGGCACTTGCAAGAAACCACATCCCCATCATCAACCCCTGGATGCGTTGGGGAGAGAGTTTGGTCATCAAGCTCAAACCGATGGGGGAGAGGAACAACTCAGCAAATGTGATTACGAAATAGCCAGCCAGAAAGACTTCGTGCGAAGTCAGGCCTTCCGGCGAGGCCAGGTACACCGTGGCATGGAAAAGTTGGAAAGCAGCAGCCAACAACAAGAAAGAGAGCCCAAACTTCACCACGGAGTTGGGTTCCCTCTTTCGACGTGCCAACGCCACCCAGAGCAGCCCGACCAAGGGAGCAAAGAGGATGACAAATAGAGAGTTGGAGGAATTGTTGGTCGCGTTGGGGTCGATGTTCATCCCGAAGAGTTCCGGTGACACATTGTTCAAGGCGAACAAACTCAGGGATCCTCCCGCTTGCTCAAAAAAGGACCAGAACAAGACCGAGAACAAGATGAAGACCATGGCTGCAGCCAGCTTCTTGTTTTCTTCCCGGTTGAACTGCCGCATCTCCCATCCCAGATATACCAGGGTCAAGGGGCCAATGGAGTACATGAAAAGATCGGTGTACGCCGTGTTGGTGACCAACAAAAGCACAACGGGCAATGCCGCCAATGACCCAAGGTACACAGCCGCTTCGTACCACCGGGCCTTCATGGGGGGAAGTGGACTCAAACCAATGGGCCCCAATGATTTGCGGGTGGCTGCGAAGGTGATCAAGGCCAGAACCATCACCACAGCTACCAAACCGAAGGCCATCGCCCAACTGTGGTACTTGCCTACGTAAATCATCAGCAGCCCACCGAAAAAGGCGCCGAGGTTGATGCCCGAGTAGAAGAGCGAAAATCCCGCATCGCGCCGCGTGTCATCCGCGTGGTACAGCTGTCCCACCATGGTCGAGATGTTGGGCTTGAAGAATCCCGTTCCCACAATGTTCAGACAGATGCCCCAGTAGAAGAACTTTTCAGGATCCACAGCAATGACCACGCCGCCCGCGATCATCAGCAGGGCGCCCCAAAACAAGGACTTTTGAAAACCGAGAATCCGGTCTGCAAACACACCGCCCAGAAAGGTGAAGGCATAAACAAAAGCCTGGATGGCACCATACTGCAGGTTCGCCTCCACCTCGTTGAGCTGGAGTTGGTCCACCATGAATACGGTGAGCATACCCCGGAGACCATAGAAGCAGAAGCGCTCCCACATCTCCGTAGCGAAGAGGTACCAGAGCTGGCGGGGGTAAGCCCCTTCAAAGGACCGGATGCGATCGAGTTCGGCGGACATGGCTCAGTTGATACCGTGGAACAGTTTGTTGATGAGGGGGCTCAACACCATGAGCAACAATCCGATTCCCACGGTTACATAACCCCTCGTCGAATAGACGTCCATGTATTGGGCCAAACTCGCTTGGGCGTCCACCACTCCAGCTTCCCCGCCACCATGCTCCACACCCGTTAATCTGGCGAGGAGACCTGCCGCGTAGTTTGCGCCCGCGATGCTCAAAAACCAAGCCCCCATCGCCGTGCTGGTCATGTCCTTCGGCACCAGCTTGGTGACCATGCTCAAACCGATGGGAGAGAGGAACAATTCACCCGTGGTATGCAGCATATAAAGGAACGCAAGGGTCCAGAGCGGCAACTTG
>JBIKTK010000020.1:0-9222 GCA_044348125.1 Flavobacteriales bacterium
GGGAACGGTCATCGGGATGGTGAATGTGTTCCTGCAAATGGAGCAAGCCGGGACGGTGCGGGTGGAAGACATCAGCGGAGGCACCAAACAGGCCATGATCACCACCATTGTGGGTTTGATCGTGGGCATCATTGCCTACATGGCTTACAACCACTTGGTGAGCAAGGTGAGCAAGGTCATCAACAAAATGGAGGCTACGACGATTGAGTTCATCGACATCCTAGAAGAACCTGCGCAATGAGTTTCGGTCAACGCAACAAGATTCAGGTTGAGGGCAACATGTCCTCCATGACGGATTTGGTGTTTCTGTTGCTCATCTTCTTTGTGATCTTATCGACCTTGGCCTCGAATGGAGTGAATGTCGAGTTGCCTCAGGCCCAAGGGACCACCTCTGTGACGCCCCATTTGACGGTGAGCATCATGGCCGATGGGAGCTATCATTTGAACGGAGGTCCTGTGCCCAAGGAGGATTTGGAAAGGTTGATCCAAATCCGCATGGAAAATTCCACGGATGACGTGATTTACTTGCAGGTGGATGCCTCAGTGCCCACCGGTTCTACGGTTGAACTCATCGGCTTGGCGAAGGCAAACAATTGGAAGGTCATGTTGGGAGCCGCGCCCAAAACGACGGAACCATGACCGGAGCGGAAAAGGAGGCACAAGACCGGCGGGTCCGCCAGAAAGCGGGCTTCCTAACTGGGGGTATCTTTTTGGTGGTGGCGGCGCTGTGTTACTTGCTCACGGCCTATACCATTTCGGACCCGCCACCGGGGACACAGTATGTAGCGATCGGCATGGCGGACATCGGGAACAGTCTGACCGCCACGGGTGACACGGAGTCGGATTTTCCCTCCGAATCGGTGGAGGAGGCCGTGCAGCCCACCGAGGCGGCTTCCCCGAGTCAGCAACAAGCGGCTTCGCAGGTGGTGACCCAGGCCCGCAGTGAGGTGTCGGCGAACAACCAACCGAATCCCAACAATGCGCAGGGGCAGCAGTCGGGTCCCCGGGTTTCGAGCTCGTTGAACAACCGCCTCGGGGCGTTGCGGTCGGGTGGAGGCGGTTCCCAAGGTTCGGGGGAAACCGGAACCGGAAACGAAGGCATCGAAAACGGAGAGCCATTCCGGACGGGAGCCGACGGGAATGCCGCTTGGGGTTTGCAGGGCGGGGACATGATCGGCTATCCCCAGCTCGATGAAAAGCCCACGAAGGCGGGGTACATTCGGTTGAAAGTCCGGGTCAACAAGGCAGGTCAGGTGACTGGAGTGGACTACGATCCTTTGGAGTCGAGCCTCGCCGACTCACGGAGTATAGCATTGGCAAAAAGGGCTGCTTTGACGGCACGGTTTTCGACCAGCTCCACCATGCCCATTCGCAACGGGTACATCGTCATTCGCTTCGAATTGAAATAATGACCTACGAGGAGGCGGTGGCGGTGCTTTTCGGGCAATTGCCGATGTTTCAAAGGGATGGACCGGCGGCTTACAAGGAGGGACTGGAGGGGACTTGGGCGGTGTTGGATTTATGTGGGCATCCCGAGGAGGGGCTACAGGCCATCCACGTCGCGGGGACGAACGGAAAGGGTTCGGTTTGTCACCAGGTGGCGGCGGCGTTGCAGTGTGCCGGCTACAAAACCGGGTTGTTCACTTCGCCCCACATGCGCGACTTCCGGGAGCGCATCCGCGTCAACGGGGAGCCGGTGCACGAGGAACGCGTGGTCGATTTTGTGAGCCGTTATCAGGGTCGGTGGGGTCAGCCTTCATTCTTTGAGTTGACTTGGGGTTTGGCCTTGGAGACGTTCCGGGCGGAGCAAGTGGACGTGGCCGTGATCGAGACGGGGATGGGGGGGCGGCTGGATTCGACCAATGTGCTGGCGCAGCCGCTTGTGGTGGCGGTGACGAATGTGGGGCTGGACCACCAAGCGTTTCTGGGGCCGGATGTGCGGAGCATCGCCCGGGAAAAGGCGGGCATTTTGAAAGAGGGGGTGCCGGTGGTGCTGGGTCGGATGCGGCCCGAGGCGCAGTCCGTGCTGTTGGAGCAGTCCCTGCGCACGGCGAACGAGGTCCATTTCGCGGGCGTGGAGCCGGCGTGGCCAGGAGAGGCGCCTTACGCGGCGGAGAACCGGGCCACGGCGCGGAAAATTTTGGAGGTGCTCGATGCGCTTCCGGGTTGGGAGGTGCCGCCTGCGGCCATGGCGTCCGGTTTGCGCGACTACAAGGAGTTGACAGGCCAAACAGGCCGCTGGACTTGGCTACCTCCGGCGCCTTCGGGCGCCCGGGTCCTTGCGGATTGCGCCCACAACGTGGACGGCTTCGCTCGGACGGTGGACGCGGTCCGTGCCGAGGTGCCGGGCGGGCGATTGCGGGTCGTTTTCGGGACGGTGGCGGACAAAGATTTGGGGGAGGTTTGGCCTGGATTGCCGGCGGAAGCCACGTACTACTGGTGCGCGGCTTCGATCCCGCGGGCGTTGGCCGCCGAAGAGCTGGCGGTGCTTGCGGAAGCAGCGGGTCGGCGGGGCCGGGCCTGCGGTGGGGTGGCGGAAGCCTTGGCAGCGGCGCGTGCCGAATCCCAGCCGCAGGACCTCATCTGGGTCACGGGAAGCATCTTCATCGTCGCCGAGGCCCGTTGATTCCCGGGTGTGTCGCTGTGGCCCTCAGCCCTGTACGACCAGACTCCGACCCGTCATCTCGGGTGGCTGGGGAATGCCCATGAGCCCCAGTACCGTGGGGGCGACATCGGCGAGGATGCCATCCCGCACCGAGGTTACGCCGGGTGCGATGACGAAGAGAGGCACCGGATTCGTCGTATGGGCCGTGTGCGGCGAGCCGTCCGGATTGCGGGCCAAATCCGCATTCCCATGGTCGGCAATGATGACGAATCGATAACCCCGCTTCTTCCCAGCCTCCACTACGGCTTGCAGGCAGACATCGGTGACCTCCACGGCCCGAACCACCGCCTCGAATACCCCGGTGTGCCCCACCATGTCGGGGTTGGCAAAATTGAGGCAGATGAAATCCGCTGTGCCTCCCTCCAGTTCGGGTGTGATCCGGGCAACCAGCTCGTGGGCAGACATTTCCGGTTGCAAATCGTAGGTGGCGACCTTCGGGCTGTGGGCCATGATGCGTCGTTCTCCCGGAAAGGGTTCCTCCCTTCCCCCGTTGAAGAAGAACGTGACGTGGGGGTATTTTTCGGTTTCTGCGATGCGGATTTGGCTTCGCCCATGGGCAGACAACACTTCGCCCAAAGTCGCCTGCAAATTGGGTTTGTCGTACACCACGTGGACCCCGCGGAAGGTGTCGTCGTAGTTCGTCATGGTGACGTAGTGCAGGGCCAGCGGCGCCATGCCCTCCTCAGGGAATGCCTGCTGCGTCAGGGCCTGGGTGATTTCCCGGCAGCGGTCGGTGCGGAAGTTGAAGCAGAGAACGACATCGCCCGGGCGAATCCGGCCATTGGTCCCTTCGATGACGAACGGCTCGATGAACTCGTCGGTGACCCCGGCGGCATAGGAGGCCGCGATGCCGGCATCCGCGCTCGGGAAGGAAGCACCGGCCCCTTCCACCAAGGTCCGGTAGCTCCGGGCTACCCGCGGCCAGCGCTTGTCCCGGTCCATGGCATAGTACCGGCCGTGCACCGAGGCGATGTGTCCACCCGTGGCCGCCAGCACCGATTCGAGTTCTGCCATGTAACCGCGGCCGGTGTTCGGGGCGGTGTCCCGGCCGTCGGTAAATGCGTGCACCAGGAAGTCCTTCAAGCCCGCCTCTTGCGCCAGGGTACAGAGTGCATGCAGATGCGCTTGCTGTGAATGCACCCCACCTTTTGACACCAGTCCCATGAAGTGCAGTCGCCGACCGGGTTCCCGCGCTGCTTCCCAGGCTGCCTGCAATGCCGGCTCCCGACCCAGTGTGCCCTCGGCAACAGCACGGTCGATTCGAGCCAGGTCTTGGTAGACCACCCGTCCCGCTCCGATGTTCATGTGCCCCACCTCGCTGTTGCCCATCTGGTCATCCGGAAGCCCCACGTGCATGCCATCGGTTCGCAACGTGGCATGCGGGGCGGAAGCCCAGAGGGAGTCGAAAAAGGGAGTGCGTGCGGCGTGCACCGCGTCGTTTTCGTCTTGTGCGCCGATGCCCCATCCATCGAGAATGATGAGGGCTACCCGGGTGGGTTCTGGAGATGTGTTCATGGTTCTTTGGGAATCCGGGTGGTGATGCGGGTGCCGCCCAGGGGGCTGTCCTCGATGGACAGCCGGCCCCGGTGCATGCGGACCATGGTGTCGGCCAGGTAGAGCCCCAAGCCCGTCCCTTCGGCGGATCGGGTGGACTCGTCACCGAGCCGAACGAACGGCTGCACCACCCGGCGCCGCTCGCCGCGCGGAATCCCCGGGCCAGAATCGTCGATGGTCACAACATAGTGACCGCCCTCTTCAGTCAGCGTCACGGTGACCGTCCCGCCTGGCGGCGAATATTTCAGCGCATTTTCAATCAGGTTGCTCCAGGCCAAACCCAACCCACGACCGTCCCCCTCCACGCCGCGGAGGGGATGATCTGGTGGGACGAAGGCGACCTTTCGCCCGGCATGGGGCCCAACGAGCAGGTGCTGGATGGCCCGTTCGATCAGCTCTTCGGGGTCGATGGGCGATTTGGCCAGCGGTTCCCCCACCCGGGCACTTTGCAAGATGTCGTCGATGCGGCGCTCCAGCCGGAAACCCGCCTGCTGCGTCTCTTCGAGCATCTCCGCGGTTTCTTGGGGGTTGAGGCCACCCCGCTGCAAGGTCTCGGTGGCCAAACGGATGGCAGCCAAGGGGGTTTTCAGTTCGTGTGTGACGGCCAGGGTGAAGTTGCGCTCGCGCTGGCGCTGGCGCTGCTCCGCCCGGGCGTGGCGCCACAAAGCCCAAAGTCCGACCACAAGGAGGGTCAGGAAGACGCTGCCTTCGCCCAGGATCATGGTCTTCCAGCGCGCGAGTTCCTCCGGGTCACGTCCGGGCCGGACCTGGTGCAAATCGGTGCGCAGACGGACGAGCAGCGAGGCCCACCAGGCGAACTGGATGAGCACATAGGTGCCCAGCAGAACGATGAGGGTGCTGCGTTTGACTTTCACTCCGCGAAGGTACGTTGGTTCCCGAAGCGACCCCAGCGAATGCGGCCTCAGCAAAAGCGGTCCCAGCGGATGCCATCGCCCAAGGCCACCCGGACGGTGGGGTGCCGCACCCCGGGATGCCGCACGAGGACGCCATAGGCCCCCCGATCGATCACGAAATCCCAGCGGTCCTCGGCGGCGAGGCGGTTCCAGGCCGCCCACATATCGGCGTTCCAGCGGATGTCATCGACCACCACCGCCGAGGGTCGGTCCCCCCCTCGGTTCGCCCGAAGGGCCGGCGCGACGGCATCCACCCAACGGTGCACGGCCTCGCTGCGGTGGTCCCCGTCGACGAACACGAGGTCCCAGGGCTCGGCCCCAGTTCCAGCCGACCCCGACCCGCCCCGCGCCGCACACCACCCTGGCACCACCTCCTCGAAGCGAGCCACCACCCCCTCGATGCGCCCTTCCGAATCCGTTTGCCGCCATCCCGCCGCCGCCCACCCTGCCAACCGGGCATCCCCTTCGACCGTCAGCACCCGCCGCCCGTCCCCCGCCAGGTACGCCGTGGTCAGCCCCAAATTCGTTCCCAGCTCCAACACATGCTCCGCCCGGATCCAGCGGGCCAACGCAGCCAACTCCCGGGCTTGCCGTGCCGGGGCTGTCGACCACCGAATTCGGTCCCGAACCCGCACCGCCACCCTGCGCCCCCCGCCCCCCCCGCCCTCCCCGCCGGACTCCGCCTTCGCTGCGCCGCCCCCCGCCCGGACACTCCCAGAACCCCATTCCGCCATCGTCCACCCCGTGGCATCCCGGCTCCAGTCCCGCCGCAGCGCCTCCACATCCGGCCGGTGCCCCTCCCGGCTCCGCCCGCCCGTTCGGTACCACGCCTCCCCCAGCCCGAAGAGAAACGGCGAGTGCATCCCCCGCCAGCTGACCACCTTTCGGTGCCATGTCCAGGCCAAACCCAGCCGCTCGAAAAATAATTTGATCACAGGGCGAATTTAATCTTGTTTCGAAGCAGAGTTCTGCTACCTTTGCGCTCCGCCAGCACAAAAGGGACAATCGGGCGATTAGCTCAGCTGGTTCAGAGCACCTGCCTTACAAGCAGGGGGTCGCTGGTTCGAGCCCAGCATCGCCCACAAAAAAAGAAAAGAGCGCATCCAACGATGCGCTCTTTTCTTTTTTACCCGGCATCCCACTCACCGGACGATGGTGACTGCACCGTGGAAGTTTTGGCCATCCGACCGCTGGAAGACGTAGTAGTACGTTCCGTCGGAGACGGGGTCTCCCCCCACGCGCCCGTCCCAAGAACCGCCATAGTTGAGGTCCTGGAAAATCAAGTTGCCCCACCGGTTGTAAACCAGCAAGACCGAACCTGGGAATCCCTCGATGCCTTCGATGCGGAAGAAATCGTTCTTGCCGTCGTTGTTGGGCGAAAAAACGTTGGGGATGAGGGTGTTGCATGCTTCGAGCAAGAGGAGGAAGGTGGCTTCCTCTCCGCATTGGTCGATGGCGGTCACCACCAGCAAGCCCTCATTCATGCCGGCCTCATAGATGCCTCCGTCTCCATAGAAGGCAGCCAGGGTGTCCAGGGTGGCATTGACCTCCACCCACAGGGAATCGGTGGGTTCCGGGTTGATGCCGTCGAATACGTACTGCCAGGTAAAGAAGGTGAACGAACCGGTGCCTCCTTCGATGTCCACGGCTGCCTGCACCCCGAGACAAGCCTCCTCATCCAGGACCAAGATGTCCGGGTACTGAGGGACTTCGATGAAGTGGTTGGAACTGGCGTTTTGACCGCAGCCATCGGTCACATTGAGGGTGATGGTGGTGCTTTGGGCCGGTGCGGTAGTAGCGGTGGATTGGTTGCCTCCGAAGCTCCAGTTGTAGGTGTAGGGACCGGCGCCGGTGAGGATGACGGCCGCCAAGTTGACCGGATCCCCCGGGCAGAAGGGGGAGGTGGTTTGGTCTACATCCACCGACAAGGGCGGAGGCGGGATGTAGGCAATCGTGGCTTCTACCGTGTTGCCACAAACGTCGGTGACCACCACAGTTTGCTGGCCTGCGGTGGTTGTATTCACCGTGTTAGAGGCTTGGGTAGGGGTCAAGCCCCCGGTCCATTGGTAGGTGAAGGGGCCGAAGCCGGTGACTGCCTCGACCGCAAGGACGGCTTGCCCGTTGCAGATGCCCACAGGGGAATCATAATCCAGGGTGACTGGATCTGGATCCAAGATGACCAACGTAGCGGACCGGAACACGGTGTCACCGCAAAGGTTGATGTACTCGTAAGAAATGGTCACCGACTCGGAGCCTTCGGTGATGCCATCGGCGATCACGTTCAACGGCACATCGTACGAGGTCACACCAACACCCAGCACCACCGACGGGTCGATGAATTCGTAGTCCACCCCGTTGGTGGCTGAGCCCGAGATGGAGAGTTCCAGGGTTTCCTCCAGGGTGGAACTCGGGCGAACGATGGTGAATACGGCGTCGTTGCAGCTCTCCACGACCGTGGTGTCCCCGAGGAAAACCTGGTTGCCACTGATGGAAGCTGAAGCCACGATGTCAAAGGCGTTGGACGAGAAAGATCCGCCCTCAATGAATACAGCGCTGTCGAAAGCAGAGTCTCCCGCGTCGGCAATCGCAATCTTGATGTGGTATACCTCACCGCACTGGACCTGGGCTTCGGCGGTCAGAACCACCGTGAAGCCGTCGAGTTGGGTGGCAGTAGGTGCCGTATTGGTGGCGTTGTCTACGTAGAATTCGGTGTTCTGGGTCCAGTTGGGATCGACTTGGTTGCAGTTGGGCGCGGAACCATTGCCCCCGACGTTTCCGTTGTTCACCGAGTTGATGGTCACCGGAACCCCGTTGGTTCCCGGGATGATGGCGAGGTTGATGGCGTTGTTCGAGTAGGGTCCGTTGATGCCGGGACCGCTCAGGAAGAACCCGAAGGCGTCGTTCACGGTGCCGCACACGTACTCGTTGTATTCCTCCGAGCCGAAGGAGTAGTTGAAGCGAATCGAGTCACCCGTCGGAATGAAATCGAACTCCAAAACGGCTGCGTCGTTGGTGGTGAAGGTGCTCAATGCATTCAAATCCGGATCGCTCGTTCCGAAGTTGCCACCGCCGAGGGTCAGGCTGCCGCTGTTGTTGGGGCCCACCGCGAGGGTCACAGTCCCAGAAGCCATGATGAGGCCGTTGGGGATGAGGATGTTCGAGTTGGCTGCGTCGAAGCTGCCGATTTGGTCTAAATTTCCAGAAAAGGTGATGTTGGAGACCTCAACTCCTTCTCCAACCAGGATGTCTGTCACCACTTCTTGGGCTGTAAGGGTCGGATCTACAATGAGTTGAGCACGCAGCATGGTGCCTGCTGTGAGCGCCATACTGGCCAAACCCAAACGCAAAAAGTACATTCGATCCATCGCCAACGGGTTGAGGTTGTGTACCCAAACATACGACTACCTTTGGGACATGGACAAGACGCTCATCTCGGTTCGCGGGTTGCGCAAGACGTATGAAATCGGCAACCAGGTCGTGCATGCGCTGGATGGGTTGGATTTGGACATCGAACGCAACGCCTACGTGGCCTTGATGGGTCCGTCGGGATCGGGAAAGAGCACGTTGATGAACATCTTGGGATGTTTGGATGCGCCCACGGCGGGCTCCTATGTGCTCAATGGCCGGAACGTCGCCGGGCTGGACGAGGACGCGCTGGCGGAGATTCGGAACAAGGAGATTGGTTTTGTGTTCCAAACGTTCAATCTGTTGCCCCGGTACACGGCCCTGGAGAACGTGGCGTTGCCGCTGATTTATGCGGGAATGGGGCGCGATGCCCGGGAGGCCCGGGCCCGGGAGGTACTGGCCCAAGTGGGGTTGGGAAACCGGTCCCACCACCGACCCAATGAGCTCAGTGGAGGCCAGCGCCAACGGGTGGCCGTGGCCCGTGCCTTGGTCAACCGACCCTCCCTCATCTTGGCAGACGAACCCACGGGAAACCTGGACACAGCCACCTCTCTGGAGATCATGGCGCTTTTTCGGGACATCCATGAAGCGGGCAACTCCATCATTGTGGTGACCCATGAGGAGGACATCGCAGCCCACGCCCAGCGGGTGGTTCGGTTGCGCGATGGAAAATTGGACGTCCAG
>JBIKTK010000265.1:0-2966 GCA_044348125.1 Flavobacteriales bacterium
CCCGTTGCGTCCCGTGTTGAGCCGTCCATAATCCGGACGCGGTCGTCCATAGTAATCCCAAGATTCCACGGAAAGAGACGCCGGGTCGATGGGGGTAAAAGGCAGTCCGCCACTGGCCAGCAAACGCGCGCCGATCTCCCACCCCCCTTCGAACTTTTTGCCTCCGGTCATAGACAGAATGTGCCGGTTGTCCCAGCTGGATGCCACAAAATCCGATGCACCGTCAGCCGCATATTCACTCCTGACAAACGTGTAGGCCAGCAACCCGTAAAATCCCTTGTACAGGCGTTGCTGCAGGAGGAACTCCGCCCCATACGCCCGACCGATGCCCCCAAAAGTCACCCGCTCGTTGCCCACCACACCGAAGTCTGCCCCCAGATTCGCCAGAGGAACTTGGGTCCTTTCGCTGATGGGCGCATGCCGGTAGTCCTTGAAAAAGCCCTCCACCGAAACCAAGAAATTTCGGGCACTTCCATCCCACTTGACCCCCGCAACCGCTTGGGCGCTGGATTGATACCGGGTGTCTGATGTCGCATTGACCCGCATCCCTGAGGCATCCGCAAAGCCCAGCACCGTGTACGCCGGCAACTGGTGGTACACCCCCGCATTCGCATTCAGCGTCCAGCCCGGAGCAAATGCAAAACTCGCCGACATCCGGGGCGAAGCTTGCCGCAGGGGGTTGCGCAACCCCGGGGCTGCATCCGAGCCATCGAACCGCATGCCCGCGCTCAGCGTAAGCCGCTCTTGGGCCAAACGCCTGCTCGCCTGGCCAAACAGACCCCATTTGCTGGCCCGGAACCCCGCTTCGAAACCCACTGCCTGCAATTGGCCCAGCTCCGGGATGAACCGCTGTTCCGCGGTTCGGTTTTCGTATTTCACAAACTCGTAAGCCCCGCCCCAGGTGGCCTCCCATCCCGAAGCCCCTGCCCACTTCCGCTCGGCGCGGAACTTGTTTTCCATTTCCCGCGACAAATAGTCCCGCAACAGCAAGGAATCCGTGTTGTTGTCCCGGTGCTTGTATGCCCGGTTGTTGAGCATGTTCCGACTCGCCACGAACGTCCAGCGACCATCCTCCAGGTACCGATCCCATTTGAAACCCTGGGTGTAGTTCCACTGGGTTTGGACATCCAAAAAGCCCAAGATGGCCACCCGCTCCAGGTAATCCTCTGCGGCCGTATCCGCCACCAAGTCCAAATTCAGTTCAAAGTCATCCAACGCGCCCAACCCCAAAACCGTGATGACATTCCGGTCGTCGGGGCGCCAAGTCCATTTGTATTGATAATCGTTGTAAATGGGCAGAAACGGCAGCCCCAACTGCTCAAAAAGGAGTTGCAGGTAGCTCCTGCGAACACTGGCAATCAGGGTAGATTTATCCCCCGTGGGACCCTCCAGGGTCAAACCCAAATCGCTCGTTCCCACCACCAAGTTCGCCGTCCACTCGTCGTTCCGCCCCTCCTTGATCCCAAACTCCATGACCGACGAAAGGGCATTGCCCCGCGCCGCCGGGAAAGCCCCTGCATAAAAGTCAATGTTCTCCACCAAATCGACATTGATCATCCCCACAGGCCCCCCACTCGCCCCTTGCGTCGCAAAGTGGTTGATGTTGGGCACCTCAATGCCATCCAGGTAAAAACGGTTCTCGTTGGGAGCCCCGCCTCGGATGACGATGTCATTCCGGAAACTGGGGATCGCAGCCACCCCCGGCAAGGTCCGCAGCGCCCGGCTGATGTCCCGCCCTCCTCCCGGGTTGCGCTTGATCTCATTCGTCCCGATGGTCCGCACACTCAACGGCGCCTCCGCTTGGGTCGTTCGGCGGGTCTCCACCACCTCCGCCGCCTCGATGGCCACCGCCTGCGCCTGCAACCCCACCTGGATCACTGCAGGGCGCGCCGGCGTCACCTCGATCTCAAACACCGTGCGGGTGGCATACCCCACAAAGGACACCACGACATTCCGCAATCCTGCGGCTACACCCGTCAATTCAAACGCCCCATCCAAGTCCGACGTGGTGCCCGTCAAAGCCCCCTGAACCAACACATTGGCAAAGGGAATGGGCTCGTTGGTCGAGGCATCGAACACCTTGCCTCGGATGATGCCCGTTCCTTGCCCGAGTGCCACAGCACCCCACATCGCCCACATCATCCCCACGCACAACACCACCAGCCCTGTCTTTACATTCCGATTCATGGGCTTAGAAACCCGTTTCCGGGGCATAGGTTCAAACCATCCTCAAAAAACCAGAGATGGCGCTGCTGCGCTGCGCGCCGAAACAAGAGATGCCGCTGCTGCGCCGCGTCCGAAACACGAAACAAGAGATAGGAGATGTCAAACTCCAAACTGTAAACCCCAAACTGTAAACCCCAAACTGTAAACCCCAAACTGTAAACTCCAAACTGTAAACTCCAAACTCTCAAACTCCCAACTCCCTCACCCCCAATCCAAATCCAGCGCAGTCCGCAACTGTTCCAAGGCGGGATACTTTTCGGCCCAGAGCGCATAACGCTCCCGGTCGGTCAGGAAGCGCGTGGTTTCCTGTTGGGGCCGGTCGGCAGCCAGACGCACGTCGAGTTCCAGCGAAGCGTTGCGCAGGGTGCGGCGCAGGTGGTCCAACAGGGACGTTCGAACCGTGTCGAGCTGGTCGATTTGGACTGCATTGATCACCTCCAACACGACTCGGACCTGGTCCTCGAGCAGCAACCGCCCCGTCCGCAAGGTCAAGGCCAGCGCCCGCTTCTCCTCCAACTCCTTTTGATTGGCGTAGGCAGTCCAAACCGCTTCCAAACGCTCCCACTCCACCGGATCCTGCCAATCTGCAGGAATGGGCGCCAACTCCGCGTCGGTCATTCCCCCACTTCTCGCTGGGTCCGTGGGGGTCATGGACACCAGTTTTTTGCCCCGCAACCCACCGACAGCAACGGGGGTGGGCAGGGCCGCGGGCGAAGAAACGGGCGAAGCAACGGGAGCCA
>JBIKTK010000264.1:0-2966 GCA_044348125.1 Flavobacteriales bacterium
TGAACCCGTTCAAGGACCTCTTCCTGGGAAACAGCCCCATCGTGCATGCCCGGATTGCCGACACCCAGAAATGTCTGCGGGTCAGCGGGAAACACAATGACTTGGAAGAAGTGGGGGTGGACACGTACCACCACACGATGTTCGAGATGCTGGGCAACTGGTCCTTCGGCGATTACTTCAAGGAGGAGGCCATTGCATGGGCCTGGGAGTTGCTCACCGAATGGTACAAGTTGCCCCAGGACCGTCTGTACGTAACCGTTTTTGCCGGGGATTCTGGAGATGGCCTGCCCGCAGACGACGAAGCACGCGCCCTTTGGGGGAAGTGGATTGACCCGGACCGGATCCTCGCCTGCGGAAAGAAGGACAACTTCTGGGAAATGGGGGAAACCGGTCCCTGTGGACCCTGTTCGGAAATCCATGTCGACCTGCGGTCAGAAGCGGAACGCGCGGCCTCACCCGGTGCCGATTGGGTCAACCGAGACCACCCGCAGGTGGTGGAGATTTGGAATTTGGTCTTCATGCAATTCAACCGAATGGCGGATGGTTCGCTGCGGGAATTGCCCGCGCAACACATCGATACGGGGATGGGATTGGAGCGGCTGGCAATGGCGCTGCAGGGTGTTCAATCGAACTACGACACGGACGTCTTCACGCCGATGATCGCAAGGATTGCTGTGCTTTCCGGCAAGACTTACGGCGCATCCACCTCCAAACAGGATGTGGCCTTCCGGGTGATTGCGGACCACATCCGCGCCGTCTCCTTCAGCATCGCTGACGGGCAACTTCCCGCGAACACCGGCGCGGGTTACGTGATCCGGCGCATCTTGCGTCGGGCGATTCGCTATGGGTATTCGTTCCTCGACCTGGGCACGCCTTTCATGCACGCTCTGGTGGGCACATTGGCAGACCAAATGGGTGACGCATTCCCGGAACTCCGAGCGCAGCGTTCGCTCATCGAACGGGTCATCTTGGAGGAAGAAGAGGCGTTCTTGCGCACCCTGGCAAAGGGCATGGAACGGTTGGGGTTGCGTTTGCAGTCCCTCCCAGCCGGTGCGGTGCTGCCCGGGGGTGACGTTTTCGAGTTGTATGACACCTTCGGTTTCCCATCGGACCTCACCGCCCTGGTGGCTGGTGAAGCGGGGTTCTCCATCGACGAAACGGGGTTCCAGTCGGCTTTGGAAGCCGCCAAAGCCCGCAGCCGGGCCGCAGGAAAGATCACGGCCGATGATTGGGTCGAATTGCAAGATGGCTCGAGCCGATTTGTGGGTTACGACCAATGGGAAACGACCTCCAGTATCCTGAAATACCGAGAAGTGGAGGCAAAAGGACGGCGTTTCTTCCAGGTGGTTCTTGCGGAAACGCCCTGTTATCCCGAGGGCGGCGGTCAGGTGGGCGACCATGGAGCGCTCCTCGCCCCCAATGGAGATGTCACGCGCATCGTGGACACCAAGAAGGAAAACAACCTCATCGTCCATTCTCTCGAAACCCTGCCCCTGGATCCCACCGCCAGCTTCACCATTCGGGTGGATTCTGAACGGCGCTGGTCTACCATGCGCAACCACACCGCGACCCACCTGTTGCACGAAGCCCTGCGTGAAGTATTGGGCACCCACGTGGAACAAAAAGGGTCCTTGGTCCACCCCGATTACCTGCGTTTCGACTTTTCCCATTTCTCGAAACTCTCCCCCACCGAACTCCGCAGCATCGAAACCCGAGTAAACGAGCGACTCTGGGCAAACCTCCCCCTCCAGGAATTCCGGGAGTTGCCCATCGAAGAAGCCCAAGCCGCAGGCGCCATGATGCTCTTCGGCGAGAAATACGGGGACCGGGTTCGGATGATCCAGTTCGGCCATTCCAAGGAACTTTGCGGAGGCACCCACGTCCCTGCAACCGGTTCCATCGGCGCCTTCCGATTGGTTGCCGAAAGTGCTGTCGCTGCGGGCATCCGACGCATCGAGGCCCACACCGGTACCCAGGCATGGCAGGATGCCGACCAGGACCGTTCTGAACTGGAACAACTTCGCGGGTTGCTCAAAACGCCGCGGGATTTGGCCCACGCGGTGGAAGAACTCCTCAGCAAGCAAGCGACATTGAACAAAGCCTTGGACCAATTCCGAGCACAGGAAGCCCAGGCGGTCAAGCGCGATTTGGTCGCCGGACTTTCGCAACGCCAGGGCATCCACTTCGTGGCTGCACAAGTGTCATTAGACCCCGCTGCCATCAAGGACATTGCTTTCCAAATGCGCGCTGAACATGCCCCCTTCTTCGGGGTTTTCGGTTGCATTCAGGATGGGAAGCCCACCTTGACGGTGGCGATCAGCGACGATGTCGCGGGCAAAGGCCTGAACGCCGGCCAAATCATCCGAGAACTTGCCAAGGACATCGAAGGGGGCGGCGGTGGGCAGCCGTTTTTTGCCACAGCGGGTGGCAAACGACCTGAAGGGCTCACGAATGCCCTGGATCGGGCAGCGGCATTCCTCCCGGGCTGAAGAGGCTGCCCAGCTTCACCTTGCGTGGGGAGAAAACGAAAAAAGCCGGCTTTTGTAGCCGGCTTTTTTCATTGGATCGAGCCCCCATGGACTCATGCCTCGTAACCCATGTTTCCCCAAGACCGGGGCTTCTCAGACGGAGACGCCTTCCCATGGGCAGGGCCCTCGTATTCTTCCTCGTAGGAGAGGCCGAGGTTCAAGACATAAAAAACGTTGAACACACAAGCCATCACATGGTCCATGGTGGTACGCTTTCCAAAGCTCTGGGCCAATTCCACGATGGTCCGGAAATAGAAATAGACATTATACCCTGGCACCAAGAACCACAAAGCGTCCGCGGCTGGACGACCGATGATCCGCATGGCAACGACCATGTTGTATCCTGGAATGGCCGCTGCCCAGCCTGGTTGCCCAGCCTTCGCAAACAATTTCCAGTTGCCAACCAAAGCAATGGGCACCAAGAACATCAAAAGAAAC
>JBIKTK010000266.1:0-2965 GCA_044348125.1 Flavobacteriales bacterium
ACTGGGGGGAACCATCGGCCGCCGGGGTTCCTTCGGCGGGCAGGGGGGAAAGGAGGGTGACGCGGTAATAGATGGAGACGATTTGGTCTGTGGGATGGAAAGCGCTGCGCTGGAAGAACCCGGTGGTGTAAAAATGGGCCGTCTGGGCAAACTGGGTCGCAGCGCCGAGTTCTTCCTGGAATTCACGCAGGAGGGCGGGCTCGATGCCTTCGCCAGGCTGGACACCGCCGCCGGGGAGTTTGGCATGCCACTGGCCGTGGATGCGTTCGCGGGCGACGAGCAGGTGTTGGTCGTGGATGACGAGGCCGTAAACGCGGAGGTTGAAGCGATCGAGTGGGGTTTTGTGGGCGGCGAGCATTTCTCGCTTGCCGGGAGGGCCAGGAAGGCGCTCGGTGGCGAAACCGGCGGCGCGCAGGGCCCGTCGGACGTCGCCTTTGGCACAGTAGGTCACCAGGAGGCCATGCCAGCGGAGGGCCCGGTACAGGGGGGCGAAAACGTCGGGGGTCCAGAGTTCGGGTTGGGTCTCGGGGGCAAAGGCGTCGTACAGGATGAGGTCGAGGGAGGCGTCGGGGGTGGACCAATGCCGAACATCGCGGTGTTCCCAGCAGAATTCAAAGTGGGGGCCCGGGGACCAAAGGGTGTCCGGGGGCAGCGACATCATGGCCCGGTAGGTGGGGGCGCCGAGTCCGGTGGCAGTGCCGTAGTCGAGCGCCTGGGTGGCTTCCAGGGGCAGCGGGTCGGTTTCCAGGGCCCGGTAGCGGACCTGCCACCCCTCGGCGAGGGCGCGCTGCTGGATGCAAGCCGCGTTGAGGCCGGTGCCCCAGCCCACTTCGAGTGCGTCGCAGGGGCGGGCGGGCTGGGCGCGTTCTTCGGCGGCTGCGTGCCAAGCGACCAAGCCGTGGTCGACGAACACGTGGCGGGCTTCGGTCAAGGCGCCGTGGAGGCTGTGGTAGGTCGCCCCGTGCCGTGCGGAGCGGAGGGTCCAGCTGCCGTCCCGGGTGGGTTCGGGCTGGGGCCCGGGGGGAGGGCCTGGCGGGTTCGGGGGAGGGCCGGGGGTGTCCATGGTCGTCGGGTTCCGGGAAGTTACTGGGAACGATTCTCTAGGCCAAACCCCTCCAAAGCGCCCAGCCCAAAAAGCGCGAAGTCCAACCCCACCGGGTCCGCGGGGTCCACGCGGCGCAGGGCCGCGGTGAGCTCTTCCACGGCCCGCCAGTCGTCCTGGCGTCGGGAGAGCAGGCCCAGCTGGCGGCCGACGTTGCCGGTGTGGACATCGAGGGGGATCATGAGCTGGGCCGGGGAGACTTGGGTCCACAGGCCCAGATCCACGCCGCGGGCCGGCGACCGAACCATCCAGCGGAGGAACATGTTGAGCCGTTTGGCCGCCGAGCCGCGGCGGGGGTCGGCGACGTGCTTCCGGGCGCGGCCTGGGGGGGTGTCCCGGAAGAGCTGGTCGTGCAGGTGGCCCCAGGCCGCTTGGAGGGCGGGACCGGGGTCCCCCGCGGGCGGCCAGCCGGCGAGGAAGGCGGCCTCCAGGCTCCCCCACTCCCGCAACAGCCGCTGGAGCCCGTGGCCCAGGGCGACGGCGTCGTCCGCCGACATCGTCCGGTGGCACCAACCGGCCATCGCCCGGTCCAACTCCCCTGGCGCTGCCCCGGTGAGAAAGGCGTGCGGCGCGCCGTCCAGCCGGTCCATCCAGCCCCAGGCGCTCCGCAGGATGGACTTCCGGTTGCCCCATGCGATGAGCGCGGTCAGAAACCCCGCGAGCTCTTGGTCCCGGACATCCCGAAAATGGTGGGGCACAGCGACCGGGTCATCCGGTATGAAATCCCGCGACTCGTAACGCAGGGCCTTCTCGCGCAAAAAATCCGCCCACCGGTCCGCGGCAGCCTCGGTGGGTGAATTCGGAAGTTGCGGCGCCATGGGGGCAAAATTGGGCCTAAATTTGGCCTGAATGGAATTCGTGCATCCGGAAATACTGTGGGGCCTGACCGCGCTGGCCATCCCCATCCTCGTGCACCTGCTGCAATTCCGTCGTTTCCGGCGCGTGGTGTTCCCCCATGTTGCCTTTCTGCAATCGGTTCAGCGGGAGACCCGCGCCACCCAACGGCTGCGGCACCTGTTGGTGTTGCTGGCCCGGCTCATCGCACTCGCGGCCCTGGTGCTGGCGTTTGCACAGCCGTACACCCCCCCGCCTGCGCAAGCGGATGGTACGCGGAACGCTGACCAGCGCGGCATGGCGGTGGGCATCTACATCGACAACAGCTTTTCGATGGAGGCCATCGGGGAGGAAGGCCAATTGCTACAATCCGCCCTGGAACGCGCACGTCAGGTCATCGAGCGGCACGCAGAAACGGATCGGTTCGTGGTGCTCACGCACGCCTTTTCGGGGCGTGACCAGCAGTTGTTGACCCGGAGCCAGGCACTGGAACGTTTGGGTTCCATCCAACCGACGCCGGAGGTTCGGCTGCTGCCGGAGGTACTGGCGCGGATGGAGAACCTGCTGCTGCGGGAGCCGGACCGAAAGCGCGTGGTCTACTGCTTCACGGATTTACAGCGGAACACGCATGTGCTGGAGGAGCCTCCTGCGGATGGCATCGGAGGGTGGCCGCTCGTGTTCGTGCCGGGCGTGTCGCAAGGGGGGAGCAACATGTGGGTCGATTCGGTGTACTTCGAGGCACCCCTGCAATTGGCCGGTCGTCCAGCGGTTTTGCATGTGCGGGTCGGTCACACGGCCACTGAGCGGGTGGATGGGCTGCCGTTGCAGCTGTTCATCGACGGTCAGCGGGTGGCGTTGGGTGCCTTTGATTTGGTGCCGGGCGCGGTAACGGATACGGTGCTGCAGTTCACGCATGGGGCGCCGGGGTTTGCTGCTGCAACGGTTTCATTGGACGATGCGCCGATCCGGTTTGACGACGCGTATGCTTGGGGTTACGAAGTCACGGACCGGGTGCGCATCTTGCTGGTG
>JBIKTK010000021.1:0-9196 GCA_044348125.1 Flavobacteriales bacterium
CGCAACAATTGTGGCTCCGCTCATGTTTGGTTGGTTGTTGAATTGGTAAGTTCGCCCCGTTAGCATCTGCACTCATTTTCCATTCCCTTCTGTCGCCATGAAGCGCGTCATCAAGAATTACACCAACATCGAGGCCAAACACATCGCGCTCATTGCCAAGGCGTACCCAGAGGGTTTTGGAGATGAGGACCTCCAGGTTCTTTCGATGCCCAACGGCAAGTACCTCCGTGCGCTGGAGGTGACCACCGAGGACACGATTTACTTGTTCCGCATCGACGATGAAATGCTGGAGGTATTGGAGGACGCGACGGACGATGGCTTCGAGCTGGATGTCGATGCAGTGGCCACCCCGGGCAGCGGTGGCAAGTCTGGCAAGCCGCCGGTGGATCTTGACGAGGTCGACAACGACGATGACGGGGATTCAGACCGCGAGGACGATCGAGACGATGACGACAGCGATGACGACTCGGAGGAGGGGAATGGGGACGACGACGACGAGGAGGATTGAGTTCGGGGCGGTTTGATTTTCAAAAGAACCGCGTATCTTCGCAGCCCCGAAAGGGAGACAAAGCTGAGGGGCATTTAGCTCAGCTGGTTAGAGCGCTACCTTGACATGGTAGAGGTCACTGGTTCGAGTCCAGTATTGCCCACAACCCTTGGGAACCCCCTGTTTACCGCTTGCGGTGGCAGGGGGTTAACTTTTCCTGTCATTTTTGGTTAGAACTGCACTGAGGAAGGGTTGTATAAACAGGGTGGCTGCAATTGAATGCCAATACATTTTTGTTAAAGAACGTTAATGAACAAAATTGACGGCTTCCTATTGGTTTGATTGTATGTACACTACGCCTCAATTTTTTCAAATGCCCGACTAGGTGTGTTTTGTTGTATATGGCTTTGTTTTTTATTTCATATCTCTTGTATTTCACAGGTAAATTTGGGACATGGCAAAAGGAAGGAATCGGGTGTATCGGTGGTTGGGAGGAGGCTTGGCGGCTTTGGGGTTGATGGTGATTGGGGGTTGGGCATGGGGTGGCGGATTCCGTTCGGTGGAGGTGGTCGAAGTGGAGGTGCCGGGAGATTGGGTTTTGGGTCTGGATGAGGTGGGGCCTTACGAGGCCATGCGGGAACCTTTCCTGCGGGCAGGTTCGCTGATGGACAGCTTGCAAGTTGCGACGGAGGACGGGGTGGCCTGGTACTTCGATGACCCGACGAAGACAGCGCCGGAGGATTGCCGTGGATTTTATGGACGGGTGTTTCAACCGGGGGCGGAAGCGGGATGGGAGTCGGGTCAACCGGGTCCCGAAGGGTTGCGGGCGATGCAGCTTCCGGCAGGAAAGGCCTTGGTGGTGGACTGGGAATTGAGTGGCTACTTGGGCTACATCGTGGGGCCCATTCGGTTGTATCCCATGCTGACGGAGGCCATGGCTGCAAGGGGCGAAGTGCCTTTGGCGGTATACGAGCGGTATGCTACGGATGGCCGCTCGGTGCGTTATGTGATGGTGTATGGGGCGACTTCACAAGGAGAATCCAATGCCACTTCAGCGGCTCAGTGAATTGCAACCGGGTGAGCGTGGGGTCATCCACCACCTCGATCGGCCCGAGATGGTGCAGGCCCTGATTGAGATGGGGTGCTGCATCGGCGAAACCGTTGAAGTTGCCCATGTGGCGCCTTGGAACGGGCCCATCGCGTTGTGGGGTGGGGGACGGAAATTGGCCTTGCGCAAAGAAGCCGCAGCGGAAGTGTGGGTGATGCGGATTTCAGCCGAAGACCTGGAAAACGACCCAAGCAGATAAGTAGGCCAGGGCGGTGAAGGCCAGTGCCTGTCCCAGCGCCCAGGTCCAGCTTTTGAGTTCCCGTTGCACCACGGCCACCGTGCTCATGCACTGCATGGCGAACATGTAGAACACCAAGAGGGACAAGGCGGTGGCGGGTTGGAGGAGCGGCTTGCCCGTGTGGGGGTTCCTTTCGGTGGTCATCCGTTCCTGGAGAGCTTGGATGTTGCCGGTTTCGGAACCGGCGGTGGGGTACAGGGTGGAAAGGGTGCCGACGAAGACTTCCCGGGCGGCGAACGAGGTCAACAGGGCGATGCCCAAGGTGCCGTCGTATCCCAAAGGACGTACCCAGGGTTCGATGGCCCGGCTGATGTGGCCGATGTACGAAGCTTGGAGCAGGTCCGCGTCCCGCTGGGCCTGTTGTTCGACCGTGGAGGCGTGGGCGTGACGGCTTCGCACGGAGTCCATGTCTTCGGAAGGCCCGAAGCGGGCCAATCCCCACAGCACCATGGACACCACGAGGATGACTTGGCCTGCGGAGGATACAAAGGCCCAACCGCGCACGCCCATTTCCACCAGGATGTCTTTCGGGCGGGGCCAGCGGTAGGCCGGCCATTCCAAGGTGTAGCCGCCTTCGGTTCGGCGGGGGAGGCCCCGGTGGAGCAACCAGGCCATGCCGAGTGCAGCCAGGGTGCTCGCGACATACAACCCGAAAAGGAAGAGCCCGGGCAGGTTGAACAATCCGCCGACCGTGGTGTCAGGAACGAGGAATCCGATCAGGAAGGCATAGACGGGCAACCGGGCGCTGCAGGTCATCAGGGGGGTGACGAGGATGGTGAGGAGTCGTTCGCGCTTCCCGGGGATGGAACGGGCGGCCATGACAGCAGGAATGGCGCAGGCCATGCCCCCCACCAGCGGCACGATGGAACGTCCGTTGAGCCCCAGCCGCTGCAGGAACCGGTCCCCCAGGAAGCCCACCCGCGCCATGTAGCCCGTGGCATCTAGCGCAGCCGTGAGCCCGAAGAGGATCATGATTTGGGGTACAAACACCACGATGCCAGCGATGCCGGAGAGTACTCCGTCGAGCAAAAGGCTGGTCCACCAGGTGGTGGGAAGAACGGATTGGGCCGCGGCGATGCCCGCGCTGAACGTAGCGTCCACCCAGTCCATGGGATAGGCGGCCCAGGCGTAGACGGCTTGGAAGATGCAGAAGAAGACCGCTGCGAGGATGATTTGGCCTGCGATGGGGTGGGTCAGGACGGTGTCCAATCGGGTGGTCCATAGGGCGCGTCGCTTGCCGACTTCCGCTCGGATGGGGGCGCCTTCGGGCACCGGTGGGAGCGCAACGGCGGCGATGGTACGGATGCGTGCCATGCGCTCGCCGGCTTCTTCCAGTTGAACCTGGGCAGTCCAGGCCTCGAGGGTTCGTCCCGCATCAGCGGCCAGTTGCTTCCGGACTTCATTCACTTGCTGGACCCAGGGTGCGGTGCTGCCCAGCTGGGCAGTGCCACGGCGCAGCACGAAGGTCCCCTGCGCTTCGGTCCACGGGGGGCAGACGGCGCGCAAGGCTTGCCAGGCCTGTGCCAGGGGGGAAATGGGAGATGGGGGGGAGGCAAGGTCCGGAGGTGCTGCCTGGGTGTGGGGCACGCACGCGGTGCGCCCACCTGATTCCACCGTCTGGAGCAACTGGGTCAGTTGGGTTTGGACAAAATTGGCCCGCAAAACCGGTACCCCGAGATGCGCCGAAAGTTGCGCTACCTCGATGCCCAGCGCCTCGACATCCTCCACCGTGTCGTTGATCCAAACGAAGGACGGAATACCCCACTCCAGCACCTGCAGCACCAAAAACAGCCCGCTGCGAACCTGGCTGCTGTCCAGTACCAGCGCCACCACATCTGGCCGGTGCCTGTGAACCGGATCCAACAGGGCCTGCTGCGTCACTTGCTCATCGGGCGCTTCGGCATACAGACTGTAGGTTCCGGGAAGGTCGACCAGTTCCCAACCCAGGGTTCCCCGCAAGCGTGCTGACGTCGCTCCGACCGTCACCCCGGGCAGGTTGCCCACCTTTCCCCGGGAGCCCGTGAGCCGGTTGAACAGCGTCGTCTTGCCACAGTTGGGGTTGCCCACCAGGGCAATCCTCAGCGCTTCATCAGCCATTGCTGGGGATTCTGCGGGGTTTTGTTCGCGCCATCGATGAGCCAAACCTCAAAGTGGATCTGCCCACTTCCCTCCACCGAGCGGGCCTTCCCGAGGGGTGTTCCCGATTGCACCGTGGCTCCTTTGCTCACCGAAACCGATTCCAGATTGCTGTAAACTGTCCGGTAGGCTCCGTGGGAGACGATGACGGTGGACCCGGCCCCAGGCAGGTTGAAGATGCTGCTGACCGTCCCTTTGAACACAGCCGTAACCGCTGCGCCCGGGTCGGTGGTCAGGTCGATGCCATTGTTGTCCAGGACAATGCCTTGCAACGTCGGGTGGTTTTGACGGCCAAACTTCCCAGTCACCACCCCACGTGCCACGGGCCAAGCAAGCTGGGCCTTGTTCTTTCCAAACTGTTCGGAAACCACCTTTCCCGCAGGGGTGAGTGCGATTTCGCCCGTGCTCGTGGCCCGTTCGGCCGCCAACTCCTTCTCGATCATTCGGCTGATCTCTGTGTTGAGTCGGTTTCGTTCCTTCTCCGCCTTCTTTTGCTCCTCCCGCAACCGGCTTTCCTCCCGCTTGAGTTTGTCCACCAGGGCCGCCCGTCCCGAACGGTCCGCCGCCAAGCGGTCGCGTTCTGCGTTCATCTCCTGCAGCACAACGCCCGCGCGTTCGCGCGCTTCGGTCAGGGCGTTGCGTTCGACCGTGAGCTGTTGCTGGTTGCGTGTGATGGCATCGACCTGCTCCTTGCGCAGCGACGCGTAGGATTGAAGCAGTTGGAACCGGAGCGCCGCTTGGCTGAAGTCCTCGGCAGAGAACAGGTAGAGCAAGGGGTTTTGGGCCAAATGCATTCGATACGCCTGCACGATCATCCGGGCGTACTCGTCTTTCAGGGCAGCGATGTGCCCTTCGAGGGTTCGGATTTCGCTGTCGGTTCCAGACATTTCACGCTCCAGTGCAGCGATTTCTTGCTTGTGGTGCCGGATGAGCTGCTCGCGGAGGGCGATCCGTTGGTCCACGAGTTGCAACTCGGAAACGGCATTGCTTCGGTTCTTCTTCGCGGTGTTCAGCAGCCTTTCGGTGGTGGCCAGCTGGGCCGTGATGGCGTCGCGTTGTCGCTGGAGTTCGGCCTTCCCCTGCGCCCAGCCACGGACAGGCCCGCAGAGCATGCACACGCCCAGCAGGATGGCGTGGACCATTCGGGTGGCCATTTGTTCAGATCGTTTTGCGGGGCGTGCCATCGGGGATTTCGAAGGGAAGTTCGGCCGGATTGTCGACCCGTACGCGTTGGATGTCCAGCTCCAGGCCCATGGTGGTTTGCGGGGAGCGGAATTCAATTTCCATCTCCATCGGCATCCTTCCGCCGCCCGGGTCGCTGAAGGCCCGCCGGTGGATGTGGATGAACCGCTGCTCGTACAGGTCGTCGAACACGTCGCGCTCGGGGTCGAAGGTGAGCCCGTTGAACCAGTGCCGTTGGATGAGCAGGTCGTCCCCGTCGCTGTGGTTGCGAACCCGTTCGTACCGGCGGTCGGGGACTTGGATGCGGACGGTGTCGGAGGGTCCGAGTTCGCGGTCGTCGACCCCGACGAGTCGCCGCACCGGCCGCTTGTAACGGGAGACGAGGAGGTACTGCTGGCCATCGATTCGGGAGAGGAAACGGTCCTTGTCCTCGTCGATGCCCAGCGGCCGTCCGGTGAGGAGGTCCTGCAGGTCTCCGAAGCCCAGGTCCACCCCCGTCCAGCGCTGCAGCCCGGCCAGGGGCTCGGCTGCGTAGAAGGGATTGCCGGGAATCTTGCTCACCAGGAACACCGAATCAGGCCGAATCAACAGCCGCGCCACCTCGATGCCGAGGGCCGGACTGATGCTCGCCCAAACCGCACTGTCGCGGGCAATGCGGACCGTCGCTTTGAAGGACTGGCGCAGGGCGTCGGGGAGGGAATCGGAGGGCATTTGGAGCCCGGTTTGGCCTGAAAGCGTGACATCCACCTTCATGCTGACCCAGTCCCACTGGAGCGCGGCGTCCTCGTACGCGTCGAGCACGGCGGCACTGCCCATCGACCGCAGGGGCTTGCCCTTGGCGAGCCGGCGCTCGTTGGAGCAACCGGTCGCGGCGACCAGCAGCAGGAGCCCGATGGGCCACAGGGTTCCGAGGCGTTCTGGGTGAAGGCGGTGCCGGAGATTCATGGCATTTTTCCGGGTTTGGAGGCCAAACGAACCGCATCCCCGCCTGCTTTCCGAGCGGCCTCCCACGCCTCACGCGCTTCGGCTGGTCGACCGAGTCCCCAGAGGATGTCGCCCCGGTGTTCGAGGAACAGGGGGTCACTGGGAGATTCTGCCAGCGCACGGTCGATCCAGCCCAGGGCCTCCGTGCCTTCACCACGGCGGTGCAACACCCAGGCGTAGGTGTCCCAGTAGTTCGCTGGGGGGTCGAATGCGGCCCACAGTAACAGTGCGTGCTCGATGCACGCCAACGCCCGGTCGAGCTCTTCCCCCCGCTGGGCGAGGAAGTAAGCCTGGTTGTTGTACCACGCACTGGTCAGGGGATCGCCGGCGATGGCGGCCTCGAGGGCTGCGAAGGAGCCGGGGCCGTCGCCGAGTTCGTGGAGGATGGCGCCCAATTCTCCCGACCACCGGGCTTGTTGTACCGGTTGGTCCCAGGCCAGCTCAATGGCCTGGCGCATGGCTTTGGCGGCCTCGGGATACTGCAGCAGCTGGGCATGGGCCGTGGCCAGCAGGAAGTGCATTTCGGGGTCCAACGGGAACCTGGCTACCCCTTCCAGCCCGTGTTGGCGGGCATCCTGCCAGCGGCCGAGTTGCCGCTCTGATTCCAACAATCCCAGCCAAACGGCCCGGTTGTGTGCTTCGGTTTGCAGTCGTTCGAGCCAAAGGCTGCGGGCGGCCTCCCAATTGCCCTGCTGGGACAAGCCCTCCAAGCGCAGCGCCTCCACTTGTGGCTCACCGGGGTGGGTCACGAAAAGCCGTTCTAGCAAATCCCTCCGCTGAGCGGGCGTGACATCCGGCATCAGCTGTTCCAAGCCGTTGAACAGGGTGCACTTGAGCTCCGGGTTGATCTCGGGGGAGGACATCAGGAGCTGGAGTTGGGCAAAGCCCTGGCTCATTTCGCCACGCCCAAAGGCTTTCATGCAACGGTAGTAATGCAATTGTGGGTCCGTCGGGTGGCGCTGCTCCATTTGGATGAGGTACGCATCGCCGCGGGAACCCCCGTTTCGAAACAGCCAATCCATCCACATCCATTCCAGTTCGGGCTCGTCTGGGAACTTGCCCACCGTGACCTCCAGTGCCCTTTCGTAGATCCGGGCGTCGCTTCCGGACGCCAGCAGTTCGAGACGGGCCATGGCAATTTCCACGTCCGGACCCGCCCGTTGTTCATAGCGGTCGCAACAGGCAATCGCTTCCGGCCACCAGCCTTGTTGGGCGAAGGCATCGATCCATCCGAAGGCCGTCTCCAGGTCCCCACGGCGGGCCTCGATGCAGAACAGCGCTTCGTCCCGTGCCGCTTCCCGCTTGCCCAGCGCCACCAAGGATTCTCCTCGCCGGTGGTGGTACCAGTAACCGTCCCCATCCAAGGCCAGGGTGCGGTCGAAGTGGTCCACGGCGGCTGCGTGGCGGTTTCTTCGGGCGTCGATTTGGCCTAGCATAAAGGGAACCGATGGCTCCTCCGGTTGCATCTCCGCGCATTGCAAAAAGCCTGTGTAAGCGGGGTCCCAATCGTTCTTAGCCCACGCGTTCTGGGCATCGAACCAGGCGCGCTGGAAGGCCTCCTCGTAGGGGGGCTTGGAGGCCAAATCCCCCCCAGGGCGGCATCCCGGACCGGCGAGGCTCAGGAGCATGCCGGTCAGCAAGACCAGGTTCGGTGCCGTGCTTTTTCTCATCCGATTTCGCTGTAATCACCCAAGCTCACGTCGCTCCAGGTTCCGCGAACCCGGGCGTGGTTGCCGATCATGGCGCCCGAAATCACGGCGCGTTCGAGTTGGGCGTGCTCCTGTACCAAGGCATGCGTGATGCGGCTGTCGGTGACCCGGGTGCCGGCGCCTAAGGAAACGTGCGGCCCCACCACGGACCGCTCGATGTGCACGCCGGCAGCGATGCAGCAAGGCGGAATGATGACAGAATCGATGCAGCAGGCCTCCGGATGGACGGTCCACTGTGCAGCGTGCCACTCCAGTACGCGCCGGTGGGAGTCCACGGTGGCGATTTTGTTGCCGAAGTCCAGCCACTCGGACACCGTTCCCGGCACAAAGCGCGCCCCGGCCCGGGTCAGGTCCCGCAGCGCGTCGGGGAGCTGGTATTCCCCGCCGTGGCGGACGTCCTCGTCGATGAGCCGCTGCAAGGCACGCCCCAACCGCTCGCCTTCCCGAAACGCATAGATGCCGATCATGGCCCGGTTGCTGACCGGCTGGGCGGGTTTTTCCACGTAATCCACGATGGCACCCGCCGCATCGGTCACGACCACCCCGAAGGCTTGGGGGTTTTCGACCTCCTGTACGAACAGGACGCCATCCGCCTCGGCATCGATTTGGAAGTCAGCCCGGAACAGCGTGTCGGCAAAGGCGACCACCACCGGTCCCTGCAAGAGGGGTTGGGCACAGAGAATGGCATGCGCGGTTCCGAGCGGCTGATCCTGGTAAAAGATGTGTCCCCGGGCGCCGAGACGTTCCGCCACCGCCAGCAACCGCGCTTCCGTTTCCTGTCCGAAATCCCCGACCACAAAGCCGATTTCCGCCACCTGGCTGCCCGACATGGCCACGATGTCCTCGACCAGCCACTCCACGATGGGCTTGCCGGCGATCGGTACGAGGGGTTTGGGCAGGGTGAGGGTGTGGGGACGCAGTCGGCTGCCGCGACCGGCCATGGGGACGATGATGTTCATGGGTTGTTCCTGTTTGAAAATGAATGTAGTTGCCGGCTCCGTGTCAAAAATTATCCTGCGCCTGTGCTGCCAAAGCCACCGCTGCCGCGGAGGGTCTCGGGCAGGAATTCAGCCTCCTTCCATGCCAAACGCTCATGACGGGCCAGCACCAATTGCGCAATGCGGTCACCGTGTTCGATGCAAAAGGGTTCTTGCCCGAGGTTCACCAACAGGACCCCAATCTCGCCCCGGTAATCGGCGTCGATGGTGCCCGGCGCATTGAGTACGGTGACGCCGTACCGCAGGGCCAAGCCGCTTCGGGGGCGGACCTGAAGTTCAAATCCTTCGGGCAAAGCCACGTACAAACCGCTGGGAACCAGTTTCCGGGCCCCGGGCTCGAGCACAATGGGCGCC